>CAZSGB010000010.1:0-13919 GCA_964606355.1 uncultured Gammaproteobacteria bacterium
ATATGATCTATTGGAAAGTATTTTCTGGGCCAAAAGGACTCCGAGATTTTGAAACTAAATCTTCTTTACCACCATATATTACTTACAAAGGTAATAGTGAAGCTACAGCCGGTAATTTAGATTATGATGTTACCACTCGGGAAATTAAGTGGACTTTTGACGAGATCTCGCCTAATACTCAGATTATGGCTAGTTTTGAGCTAGGAGTTTTTCCAGAAGGTAATCAAGTAAATCAATTACTCATTTTGACTAATCCTACTCAGTTAACAGCGGTAGAAAAAGTAACTGATAATCCAATAACTCGTAATAATAATTTACTTACTTCAGAACTCTTAGGTGATCCAAGAGTTGAAAAACAGGGCAAGGTTACTGTTGATTAATATGTTTAAGATAATTAAGAAAAGCCAGAAATCTAAAGCTAGGTTAGGAAAACTTAGAACAAAGCATGGTCTCATTGAGACTCCTTTTTTTATGCCCATTGCTACTCGGGGTAGCGTTAAAGCTTTAACTAGTAATGATTTAAATAGTTTAAATAATCAGATTATTTTAGGTAATACTTATCACTTATACTTAAAACCTGGTTTAAAAGTAATATCTAAGTATAAAGGCTTACATAGGTTTATCAATTGGCCAAAATCAATACTTACTGATTCTGGCGGGTTTCAAGTATTTTCTTTAAATAATAGTGATATGGTTAAAGTTAAAGAAAACGGAGTTACCTTTAAATCAGTCTATGATGGTTCAAAACATTTGTTTACTCCTTTAAAAGTAATTAGAATGCAAGAAACATTTGGTTCAGATATTATGATGGTCTTAGATGAATGTGTTAAGAATCCATGTACTAAGAAGCAAGCAGAAAGGGCAGTTTTAAAAACTTTAAAATGGGCTAAGCAAAGTTTAAAAACTAAAAAAAAGAATAAGCAACTATTATTTTGTATTGTTCAAGGTTCATTGTATAAGGATTTAAGAATAGAATGTGCTAAAGCTTTAAGTAAATCAAATTTTGATGGTTATGCCGTAGGCGGATTAGCTGTTGGTGAAGATGAGAAAGAAATGCTTAAAGTATTGGATTATACTATACCAGAGTTACCAGATGATAAGCCACATTATTTAATGGGAGTTGGTTATCCAAAACAAATAGTAGAAGCAGTTAAAAGGGGAGTAGATATGTTTGATTGTGTAGTGCCAACAAGAGAAGCAAGACATAGTAGATTATATTTAGGTAACTTAAAGAGTAATACAACTATTAATGTAAAGACTGCTAAATTTAAAAATGATTTAAATGCTATTAATTCTAAATCAAATATTCCAGAACTACGTGAATATACTAAAGGTTATTTAAGACATTTGTTTTCTGTTAATGAACCCCTGGCTTTACGCTTAGCAACTTTAAATAATGTTGAATTTTATCTAAATTTAATGAAAGAAATACGTATGGCAATTAAAAATAATAAATTATAGCAAGATACCTAATTTTATGTTAAAATTAGAGTATGAAAACTAATAATTTCCCTCTAAACTTAGTTAAATATACTATATTTGATCTAGCTAAACATTTATTATATTGGCCGCTTTGGTGGTATACTAGCGGTTTTTTAGTTACTTTAAAAAGTATTGGTTCTCATATATTAACTGCTTGGAATAGTTTAGCGCTTGGTGTATGGCTTAAAAATATATTTAGACCTATGTATGGTCAATATGATACAGCTTCAAGAATAATTTCATTTATTATGAGGCTTATTCAAATTGCTGTTAGAATGGTTATTATGATTGTGGTTACCTTTATTTTATTATTATTAATAGTAGCTTATTTAATTTTACCTCCACTTACTATTTGGATGTTATATAAATCATATGGAAGATAGAGTAAAACAAGAATATTTAGAGTTAGAGAATAAACAGTTATACTGGGGTAGAGATTTTGATTATTCTGAAATACGTTTAAGACAATTTAAATATTTAGTTAAAAAAGTAGTTAGGCTTATTCTTTCTGCTTTTATTATCTATGGTTTTATTTCTTTTATCTATTATTTAGTTATAAATGTAAGAACAGGCATTTCATTATTTAATTTAGGTTTGTATCAAAGTTATTATTTAGTTAAATTCTATTTTTCAGTTATTGCTCTTCTTTATTTAATATATAATTTAGGCTTAGATAATAAGAAATATTTTAATGTCATACGTAGAAGTTTTGATAATATTAAAGCTAAGAAGAATTTAAAACGTGTTGATATATCTGATTCTTTTACTTTGGAAGCTTTAAGGTTAATTGATAGAGCATATCTTAAAGCTTTAAAAAATAATCATGATTTTAATTCACTTTACTTACTTAATACATTATTTAATTCTAAGGTAATTAATATTGTATTTAGTAGATTAGGAGTTAGTACTAGAGATTTAAAAAATGTAACTTCCCGTGTGATAAGTAACTTTGCTCCTTCTAAAAGTTCAGTGCATGAAATAATAAATAAAATATTATATGATGCATATTATTTAGCTTATCGAGAATCAAGAAGTAATGTTGAAGTAACTGATTTGCTTGAAGCTACCATTAACAATGATAAAATTGTTCAAGACATTTTGTTGGATATAAAAATAACACCTGATGCTGTTTCTAATGTAATTAAATGGGCTAACATGCAAAAGATGTTAAGTGCCAGGTATAAGAGATATAGAGCAAAATCATACTTTAGACCTAAAGGTACAATGGATAGAGCTATGACTGCTATGGCTACGCCTGTGCTTGATAGTTTTAGCGAAGATTTAACTGCTTTGGCTAAGTCTGGCTACTTACCAATATGCGTGGCTCGTGAAAAAGAATTTACTGAAATATTCCATATTATTGAAGGAGGTAGAAATAGTGTAGTCTTAGTTGGTTTACCCGGCGTAGGTAAGTCAAATATCATTGAAGGCTTAGCTAATCGAATGGTAGCTGAAGAAGTACCTAAAGTTTTGCAGGATAAACGTTTAGTTTCTCTATCCATCGCTCACTTAGTAGCCGGTGCTACGCGTCCTAATGAACTCGGAGAAAGAGTCTTAATTATCATTAAAGAAGTACAAAGAGCTGATAATATCATATTGCATATAGATAATATACATGATTTAGTTGGGGTTTCTTCACAAGGCTCTGAAAACGTAGATTTAGCTGAAATATTTTCTAAGTTTTTAAGTAGTAAAAGTATTTTAGTTGTAGCTACTACATATCCAGCTGAATATAAGACATATTTAGAAGGTTCACCGCTTGGACAAATTTTACAAAAAATTAATGTTTTAGAACCTGAAGATAATGAAGCTATCCAAATGATTGAATCTAAAGTAGGTAGCATAGAAAATAAAAATAATATATATTTTTCATATAATTCAATTGAAAAAGCAGTTAAATTATCTAGAAGATATGTACCTGATTATTATTTACCAGACAAAGCAATTAGAGTATTAGAAGAAGTTGTAGAAGTGGTAAAAGGCGAAAAAGTTAAACGTAATATGGTAAGCGGTGAAGATATTGCACGTGTAATATCTTCACATACCAATATACCTTTAACTGAGATAACTCAAGAAGAATCAGAGAAATTACTTAATTTAGAAGCTAAAATACATCAAAGAATGGTAGATCAAAATGAAGCTGTTGATTTTGTTTCCTCTGCTTTAAGAAGAGCTCGTACTGAATTAAGAGATATTGGTAGACCAATAGTTAATCTTCTTTTCTTAGGACCAACTGGTGTAGGTAAAACTGAGTTAGCTAAAACTGTAGCTCAAATATATTTTGGTAGTGAAGACAAAATGGTAAGACTTGATATGAGTGAGTACCAAAATAAAGAGAGTTTAAATAAATTAATAGGAGGTAGTGGAGAAACAGGGTACTTAACTGAAAGCATACGTAAGAATCCTTTTTCTTTACTTTTGCTTGATGAGATAGAAAAAGCACATGTAGATATATTAAACATATTTTTGCAAGTAATGGATGATGGAAGATTAACTGACGGAAAAGGTAGAACAGTAGATTTTACTAATTGTATTTTAATTGCTACTTCTAATGCTGGTACGCAGTTTATACAAGATAATATACAAGCGGGCGAGAATATTGGAAAAATTAAAGAGTTATTAATAAATAATGAACTTAAACAATACTTTAAACCTGAATTTTTGAATCGTTTTGATGGCATTGTAGTATTTAAACCACTTAGCCCAGAAGATATAGCCGAGATAACAGTATTACTTTTGAATAAAGTTAAAAAAAGATTAATAGCTAAAGGTATATACTTAGAAGTAAGCGATGAAGCTACAAAAGAAATAGCAGAAGCTGGTTTTAATCCTGTCTTTGGGGCAAGACCACTCCGTAGGGTAATTCAAGAAAGAGTTGATAATGCTTTAGCTAATTATTTACTTAAAGGTAGAATAGGTAGAAGAGATAAAGTAATACTCGAAAAGGGAGGCGAGTTAAGAGTAGAAAAAGCTACTAGATTTTAAATATATTTTATGTAAGAGAAAAGACCCTCGGGGTGAGGGTCTTTTTTAAATTTACAGAGCCAGAATAGTTTCGAGAAACTGTTCTCTGTCTACGGTTGCGACCAGAATATGGTTGGACCGTACATTGATCGCTTGAATTTCAAGCTTTTTTCCTTTGTTGATCGCTTGAATCTGTCCTTTACGAGTAAGATCAGTTTCAATGCCAGAATTTACTCCAGCATAAATGGAAAGGAACTGCGAGATATTGGCCTTGCGATGATCAATGTTCCGCTTAAGGTTTTTTGTGAATTTATTCTTTCTCAGGTTGACTGTCATGGAAATATCTTCCTTTTCGTCAACAACTGTGACTGAAAAGTAAGTATTTCTTACTTGCAAGGCATCGGCACAAACATAGGCGTAGTCAGATATAATTACATATCTGTTTATATTAAGATATCTCTGACCTTCAAAGGATAATATTATTTATTAGGTATTTTGTCATAATAAAAGGTAATGTGTACACACATATTGCACTTTCTGCTAGTCTAGAGGCATATGTCAAAAACTATGCCTAAATCAACTAAAGAAGAGAAATATAGATGGATTAAGCCAATTCTAAATAAAGAAGTAACTATTAAACAAATGGTTAAGGTTTGTCCTTTCTTAGGAAAGAGCCTTAAAGTACTAGTTAGCCAATTTTAAACAATCTGGAATAGTAGGTTTAGAGAATAAATCCACTCGTCCTAAAACTCAGCCGAGTGAAATACCCATACGAATTAAAGAAAGGATAATTGAGTTAAGAAAAGAAACTAAGCTATGTGCTAAGAAGTTAAATTACAAGTTAAAAAATGTATGTGCCTAAAACAATACTATTTGCCAAAAGTACCTAATTTTACTATAATTAAGTAAATCTTTAAATGATTACTAATTTTACTTATGGTTAAGGAAGACAGTAAAAATGATGATAAATTTATGGAGAAAATAGTCTCTTTTGCAAAGCGAAGAGGCTTTATTTTTCAATCATCTGAAATCTATGGAGGTATTAATTCAATATATGATTATGGTCCTTTAGGTATGCTTCTTAAGAATAATTTAAAAAAAGCTTGGTTTAAAGAGATGATTCAGTTAAATGATAATGTAGTTGGTTTAGATAGTGGAATACTTATGCATCCTAAGATTTGGGAAGCTTCTGGTCATATTGCTGGTTTTTCTGATCCTTTAGTTGATTGTAAATCATGTAAAAAGAGATTTAGAGCTGATCATCTACTCGAAGCTTCGGGTTTAAAACCTGATTTTAGACCTAAAGAGTTTAAAAAACATAATTTAAAATGTCCAGAATGTGATGGAGAGCTTACTGATGTAAGGGAGTTTAATTTAATGTTTAAAACTTTTATGGGTGCTGTTGAAGATTCTACCTCAGAAATATATATGCGTCCTGAAACCGCTCAAGGTATATATGTTAATTTTCAAAATGTTTCAAACTCCATGAGACTCAAAATTCCATTTGGTATTGCCCAAATAGGTAAAGCTTTTAGAAATGAGATTACTCCAGGTAACTTTACCTTTAGAATGAGAGAATTTGAACAAATGGAAATGCAATTCTTTGTTAATCCGAAAGAAGCTTCTAAATGGTTTAAGTACTGGCAAGAGAAGAGAATGGGATGGTATTTAGGTTTAGGTTTGGACAAGAAAAAATTAAAGTTAAGAGAGCATAAAAAAGATGAACTTGCTCATTATGCAGCTCAAGCTATTGATATTGAATATGAATTTCCTTTCCAGGATAGAGAATTGGAAGGTATTCATAACCGCACTAATTTTGATTTGAAACAACATGAGAAATATTCTAAACAAGCTATGGCATATACAGATTTAGAAACCAAAGAAAAATATATCCCATATGTTATTGAAACCTCAGGTGGTTGTGATAGAGCAACGCTTGCTTTCTTAATTGATGCCTATACTGAAGTAGATGCTAGAAGCGGTGATAGCGAGAGTAAACATGAGACAGAAGTTGTTTTGAAATTAGATAAAAGGTTAGCCCCTATTAAAATTGCAATCCTTCCTTTATCTAAGAAATTAGATAAAGAGGTAAGAGTAATCTATAATATGCTTAAAACTAAATATATATGTGAGTATGATGTAACTGGTAGTATTGGTAAGAGGTATAGACGTCAAGATGAAATAGGGACACCATATTGTCTTACTTTTGATTTTGAATCAGTAGAGGATAAGAAAGTAACAGTACGTGACAGGGATACTATGAATCAAGATAGGATAAGTATTCAAGAATTAAATGATTACTTTAGAGAAAAGTTTGATTAGTAACATTTGACAGAGTTAAATAAATATATGACTAAAAAAATAGAATCAATATATCCTGGAGAAATATTAAAAGAAGAATTTTTAACACCTCTTAATATTACTGAATATCGTTTAGCTAAAGATATTAATGTATCACCAAAACGTATTAATGAGATTACTCATGGTAAGAGAGCTATTACTGCTGATACAGCTTTACGTTTAGGTAAATATTTTAATACCTCAACACAGTTTTGGATCAATCTGCAGACTCATTATGATCTAGAGAAGCAATCTGAAGAATTATCCGATGTTTTGAAGTATGAAATTAAACCGTTAGCAGTAGGAGTATAATACATGTATAAACTAGAAACCTTAAATAATGGGATTAAGCTATTAACTGCACCTTTAAAAGATGATAAGTCAGTTACAGTTTTAGTATTGGTTAAAGTTGGTTCTCGAAATGAAACTAGTGAGATTAATGGCATATCTCATTTTATTGAACACCTTTTATTCAAAGGGACGACCAAAAGACCAACCAGTTTAGATATTACTAAAGAATTAGATGGAGTTGGGGCAGAGTATAATGCTTTTACTGGTAAAGATCAAACTGGTTATTACGTTAAAGTTTCTTTTGATAAACTAGAACTTGCCTTTGATATTGTTTCTGACATGTTACTTAACTCATTGTTTAAGAGATCAGAATTTGAAAGAGAAAGGGGTGTTATTATTGAAGAGATTAATATGTATAATGATAATCCACTTCTTAGTATTGATATATTACTTGAACAATCTGTATTTAGGGGACACCCTTTAGAAAAAGATATTGCTGGTCCTAAGAGTAATATTAGAAGCATGACTAGGAAAAATATACTAAATTATTTCCATAAATATTATATTCCTAAAAATATAATAATTGGAGTAGGTGGTCAATTAGACCAAAAGCAAGCGAAGAGATTAGCTAATAAATATTTTAAGAAATTTAAAAAGCGAAAGAATAATTTAAAGATAAATAAGCATACTGTTAAACAGAATCATTTAAGAGTCAGTCTAAAATACAAAAAGACTGAACAAGTTCAATTAGCTATGGGTTTTGAAGGTTTCAAAGTTAATGATCCTAGAAATTATCCTTTACTCGTTCTTTCCACAATTTTAGGTGGTAACATGAGTTCTAGATTATTTATTGAGATTCGTGAAAGAAGAGGCTTAGCTTATTCTGTTAGAACAGATTTATCCGCTTATGAAGATACTGGCGCTTTTGTAGTTTATGCTGGACTTGATAAGAAAAAAATAGAGTTAGCTATTAAAACTATTTATAAAGAATTAAATAAAGTTACTTTAAAATATGTAACTAGCGAAGAACTTAAACGAGCTAAAGATTATATTAAAGGTAAATTAATATTAAGATTAGAAGATAATGCTAGTTTAATCCAATATTTAGCTACTCAGAGATTATTTAAACCTAAAGTTGATACTTTAGATGAGCAATTAAAAAAGATTGACAGAGTAACTGCTGCTCAAATTCATAAGGTAGCGATGGAGATAATAAGATTAAATAAATTAAATTTAAGTATTATTGGACCATTTAAAGATAAAAATATATTTTTTAAATATTTTAATAAATAATTAAAACAAAAAATATGCCAAGTAAAGAAGTAAATTATAATGTAAGTATTTCTACTGGTACTTTTTTTAAAGTACTTTTAATTTTTTTAATAATTACTTTTCTTTATTTAATTAAAGAAATTGTAGCTTTAATTTTCATTGCTTTAATTTTAGCTTCAGCTTTTGATCCCTGGGTTGATTGGTTTCAAAAGTTTCGCTTACCCCGTAGTTTATCAATTATTTTTATTTACTTAATTTTAATCTCGGTGGTGGGGGCAGCTATTTGGTTATTAGTTCCAGCTATTTCCCAAGAAATAAGTCAGTTATCAAATAACTTACCTAATTATTATGATAAGATTGAAGAAGGCATTAATTACTTTAAAGGTGTAGCTTTAGAAAAAGGAGCAGAAACTACTTTTCAGGATAGTTTAGATACCTTAAGTACTACTTTAACTAGTGCCACTACTAAAGTATTTAGTACTATTTTTGGTATCTTTGGTGGAATTATTTCTTTTTTCTTAGTTTTAGTAATTACGTTTTACTTTACGGTTGAAGAAGAAGGTTTAAAAAATTTCATAAAATCAGTTAGCCCTTCTAGAATGCAACCCTATATCTTTAGATTGATTGCTCGGATTCAGCATAAATTGGGTTTATGGCTTAAGGGTCAATTAATTTTATCACTTATAATCTTTGCTTTGGTTTTTGTGGGTTTAACTATTATTGGCGTAGATTATGCTTTACTCCTTGCTTTTATTGCTGGCGTTTTTGAAATTATTCCATTTTTAGGTCCAACTCTTGCTGCCATACCAGCTGCCTTTTTTGGCTTTACCCAATCACCAATTACGGGATTTTTAGTAATTGGTTTATATGTTTTAATTCAACAATTAGAGAATCATATTATTGCACCTAAAGTTATGAGCAAATCTATTGGTTTAAATCCTTTGATTGTTATCATAGTTTTCTTGGTGGGGGCTAAAATTGGAGGCGTGATTGGTATTTTATTAGCTGTGCCTGTAGCTACAGCTATTTCTGTTTTCTTGAGTGATTTTTTTGATCGGAAGATAGAGAAAGAAGTAAGTCTTGAAAAATAATATTTAATATACAAATTTATGAAAAAAGTAATTATCCTAATTTTAACTTTAACTTTAGTTTTAGGTAACTTTAGCTATGTTAAAGCAGAAGATTTAGGTCAAAAATTAAAAGGTAGGTTATTATTACAAGTAGAATCTCGTGGTGAAGCTTGGTATGTTAATCCAGAGGATGGTACTAGAATGTATATGAAAGATGGTGATACAGCTTATTCTATGATGAGAAATTTAGGTTTAGGTATAACTAATGCTAATTTAGAGAAAATACCTATTGGTTTAGAACAAAGATTTGAGGAATTAGATACAGATGATGATGGTTTAGGTGACAAGTTAGAGGAAGCTTTAAATTCAGACCCATTTAATTCAGATACAGATAATGACGGATATTTAGATGGAGATGAAGTAATTGAAGGTTATAATGTTTTAAGTAATAGTTCTACTAAGCTTAGCTATGATACTAATTTAGTAAATAACTTAAAAGGAAAGATACTTTTACAAGTAGAATCTCGTGGTGAAGCTTGGTATATTAATCCAGTAAATAGTAAGAGATATTATATGACGGATGGTCCTGCTGCCTATCAAATCATGAAATATTTAAGCTTAGGTATTACTAATCAGGATTTAGCCAAGATAAAAACACAAAATTACTTTAATGACACTATTATTGATGAGGATGGAGTTAAAATGGATTTAAATGGTTGGGTTAAAAGTAATGCAAGTAATACTGGTTTTGAAATGAATTTAAATTTTTTATATTATATCCAGGATAAAACTTTGGAAGAAGCCAAAGCTGATGAGTTTGGGACAGCCCTATTTAGTATTATACCTTCCGCTTATTTTTTAATTTTAAATAAAGAATTACAGGAAATAG
The DNA here is from genome assembly GCA_964606355.1 of uncultured Gammaproteobacteria bacterium. GTDB lineage: Bacteria > Patescibacteriota > Patescibacteriia > UBA1558 > UBA10009 > CAZSGB01. Next base: position 10,309 of record CAZSGB010000010.1, read on the forward strand.
GTAATGTCGACTTAGAGGGCGATATGTATGAGTTATTGGCCTCATTTTATAATCAGCTTAATGAGAAATTCTTTGAAGGATCTGTTGATTATAAAGATAGTATTAATACCATATTAAACGATGAAAAAGACTTAATAGATTTAGTTTTTAAATCAAGTTTCTTTATTGATGGTAAAGAATATAAAATAATGGAAGCTCATTTAAATTATGACAATAATAAAGCTAATACGTATTTGTATGATGTAGATAGTAATGTGTCTGATTCAGAAGAAAGTAGCTTGTATGAGTTATATGATTTTAATGAGTTATTGATTGCAGATTGGAAAGAGTATACTAATGATGAATTTAAGTTTTCATTTAAGTATCCTAAGACATATCAGATTATCGATAGCCAAGTTGACATAATTCCAGCAGATAATGAGTCCCCGGAGATGTTCCCTGAAAAGGAATGGCTTCAACTAACTTTACAAGATAATACTAGATCCGAGAATCTAAGTTTACTTGTTCAAGTTAACCCATATAATTATGAGAATAATTCTGATAGAACTTACTTTTTTTCTAGTAGAGGTCTTGCATCTACCCCTCATGAAACAGAAGAAACGAACGATGGAAAATTATGGCTAGATACTTCAGTTAAAATAGTTGATAATAATTCATATACATTAAATTTTTGGTGTAACGAAAGTAATAATGATAATGAATATAAGAACGAATTTGTACGTATTATGAGAAATTTTAATTTTATTGGTCTTGAAAAATAATGTCTAAACTTTACATTGTCGCGACACCAATTGGTAATTTAAGTGATATTACTTTAAGAGCAATAGATACTTTAAAGCAAGTTGATTGTGTTTTATGTGAAGATACTAGGGTAACGCAGAAGTTATTAAATCATTATGAGATAAAGACTAAGACTTTGTCATATCATCAACATTCAGGAAAGATTAAAGAAGATCTTGTTATTGATAGATTGAATCATGGAGAGACTTTAGCCTTAGTTACTGACGCTGGTACGCCAGGAGTATCTGATCCGGGTAATAAATTAGTTAAGTTGGTCTTAGAAAATAATCATCAGGTTGAAGCCATACCTGGTGTAAGCGCTCTTACTACCTTAATTTCCGTGAGTGGTTTAAATCTTGATAAGTTTCTATTCTTAGGCTTTTTACCCCATAAAAAAGGTAGAGCTAGTTTAATAGGTGAGATTAATGAGACTAGAGTTCCTGTTATTTTGTATGAATCAGTTCACAGGATAAATAAGTTACTTGAAGCTTTAAATCAGGATAGATATATAGTAATAGGTCGAGAGTTAACTAAAATGTTTGAAACTATTTATCGAGGGAAAGTAAGTGACGTAAGTAAGAAGTTAAACGATGATAAAGTGAAAGGTGAATTTGTAGTTATTATTGATAAATAAATGTTAGTTGAATTAAAGAGAGATATAAGATTGTTGTCTGATTCAGTTAAAGCACCAGTTGCTCAAAGATTTTTTAAGACAGGAAAAGGTCAATATGGAGAAGGGGATATATTTTTAGGTCTAGTGGTGCCTAAACAAAGGACTTTAGCAAAGAAATATCGAGCTTTAGAGTTTAAAGGGATTGAGAGTCTATTACATAGCTCAATTCATGAATACCGTTTGATTGCTCTTTTCATCTTGATTGATCAATATAAAAGAAATGATGAAAAAAAGAAATTTTTTGATTTCTATATAAAAAATATTAAGTATATTAATAATTGGGATTTAGTTGATTTATCTGCTCCTAATATATTAGGTGATTACTTATTAAATAAAAATAAAAAGATATTGTTAAAGTTAGTTAAATCGAATAATTTGTGGGAGCGAAGAATAGCTATTATATCAACGTATACTTTTATTCGACATAATCAATTTAATGAAACTTTGAAATTAGCTAGAAAATTATTAAAAGATGATCATGATTTAATACATAAAGCTGTTGGTTGGATGCTTAGGGAAGTTGGTAACAAAGATCAAAAAGTAGAAAAAAGTTTTTTAAATAAATATTATCAAGTAATGCCTAGAACAATGCTTAGATATGCTATAGAAAAGTTTAACAAAAAGCAGAGATCCTTTTATATGAAGAAATAAAAATGCCCGTTTAAGGTCACGGGTTTAAGAGCTGAGTCAGAGAAGACTTATGAGTATAAATATGTCAAAAGGTAAGTATTATATAACAACTCCCATCTATTACGTAAATGATGTGCCACATATTGGGCACTCATATACTACGATTGTGGCTGATGTTTTAGCTCGGTATTTTAGAATTAAATTAGGTAATGATAGCGTATTCTTTTTGACTGGCACTGATGAACATGGTGATAAGGTAGCTTGTTCGGCTGAGAGTAAAGGGCTTAGTCTCCAAGAATTTTGTGATCAAGTTTCCGATCAATTCAAAGAAGCTTGGAAGTTATTAAATATATCTCATGATTATTTTATTCGAACTACAGATCCAGATCATGAAAAAAGAGTTAAGGAGATATTTAATAGATTAAAAGAGATTAAAACACCAAAAGGTAATGAAGCCATCTATCAAGCTGAATATGAAGGATTATATTGTATTGGTTGTGAAAAGTTTTTAACTGCTAAAGAATTAGTTGATAATATGTGTCCTGATCATCAAAAAGAGCCAGTACTAATTAAAGAGAAAAATTGGTTTTTTAAATTAACTGATTATATACCTGATTTAGAAGCTAAAATAAAAAGTGGTGAGTTTCAAATCTTGCCTGAGTCACGACGCAATGAAACACTTGGTCTCATTAAACAAGGAATAGGTGATTTTAGTATTTCCAGGGGATCAGTTAAATGGGGTATTACTTTACCCTTTGATGAAACTCAGAAATCATACGTTTGGGTTGATGCTCTTTCTAACTATATTACAGCTATTGGTTATCCAGATGATTTAGATACCTTTAAAAAGTGGTGGCCGGTTGATTTACATTTAATGGCTCAAGATATTTTAAAGTTTCATGCTTTTTATTGGCCCGCTATCCTTATGGCTTTAGGTTTAGAGTTACCCAAACGTGAGTTTATCCATGGTTTTTTTACATTGGATGGTCACAAAATGTCTAAGAGTGTTGGTAATGTTATTTCACCTTTAGAATTAGTTACTAAGTACGGTAGTGATGCTACTCGTTATCTCTTGCTATCACAATTTTCTTTTGGTTCGGAAACTGATATTAAAGTAGAATTATTTGATGAAAAGTATAATGCTGATTTAGCTAATGGTTTGGGTAATTTAGTCAATAGAGTAAGTAACTTGATTGAGAAGAATTTTAGTGGTAGAACTGAGATTAAAAAAGTTAATATTGAGAATAATATATCTAAGAATATTGAAGAGTATAAATTTAATGAGTCTTTAAAAGAAATAAATAGATTAGTTGCTGAATCAAATCAATTGATTGATAGAGAAAAAGTTTGGGAACTAGTTAAAAATGAAGAAAAAAAAGCTTTTGATATACTAAGTGAGTTGGTTTCTAATCTATTATTCATAGCACAGCATTTAAAGCCATTTATGCCTGAAACTTCAGGAAAAATTGAAAAGATATTTAATAATAATAAGATTGAAAAACCTAAAGAACCTTTATTTTTAAGAATA
>CAZSGB010000011.1:0-13229 GCA_964606355.1 uncultured Gammaproteobacteria bacterium
ATTGAATTTAATCAGAAATATATGAAAGTGTCCGAAAGGTGGTCATCTAGTACATTTACTTGACTTGTTTTTTAAATAGTGCTATCATTTTCTTGTTATAAAGAGCCCTTAAGAAGGCTGTTTTTAAGACCTTAAATTAATATATATGAGTAAAATTATTGATTATTTAAAAGGTAGTAGGGTTGAGCTTAAAAAAGTAATTTGGCCTACTAAACGACAAACTAGAAATCACACTTTCTTAGTTATTGGTATCTCTTTAGCTGTAGCTTTCTTTTTAGGTGCAGTTGATTTATTTCTAAATAAAATATTAGAATTATTTGTCTACTAATTATTAAGATATATGCCAAAACAAACATTACAAGAAGGTAGACGTTGGTATGTGCTTCATACCTATTCTGGGTATGAAGAAAATGTCTCACATAATTTACATCAAAGAGTAGAATCACTCGACATGGAAGATATGATTTTTGATGTTTTAGTACCAACTGAATCCAAGATTAAAATTAAAAATGGTAAGAGAATTACAGTTCGTGAGAAAATCTTTCCTGGCTATGTTTTAGTTAATATGATTGTCACTGACGATTCTTGGTATGTGGTGCGTAATACACCTAATGTTACAGGTTTTGTTGGTTCTGGTACTACGCCTACCCCTATTTCTGAAGAAGAAGTAAAAGAGTTAAAGCGTCGAATGGGCGTTGAAGAACCAACTTACAAAGTTGATGTTAGTGTTGGTTCACCAGTTAAAATTATTGATGGACCATTCAAAGATTTTGAAGGTAAGGTTAGTGGTATAGATGAATCAAAAGGTAAGATTAAAGTCTTAGTTTCGATGTTTGGTCGTGAAACACCAGTTGAATTAGATTTTTTACAAGTTAAAAAGATATAATAATATGGCAAAAGTAATAAAAACAGTAATTAAATTACAGGTTAGAGCCGGTCAAGCAAATCCTGCTCCACCAGTAGGTCCAGCTCTTGGACAACATGGTCTTAATATTCAAGATTTTTGTACTAAGTTTAATGAAGCCACCAAGGATAAAGGGGGAGATATTATTCCTGTTGAAATTAATGTTTATGAAGACAGAAGTTTTGATTTTAAAACTAAAACACCTCCAGCCTCTGAACTCCTTAAAAAAGCGGTTAAGCTTAAAAAAGGTTCAGGTAATCCTTTGAGTGAAAAAGTAGGTAAGATTAGTAAGGTTCAAATTAAAGAGATTGCTGAGATTAAAATGGTTGATCTTAATGCTAATGATATTGAAGCAGCCATGAAGATTATTGAAGGTACGGCTCGTCAAATGGGTTTAATTATCGAATAATTAATTTAAAAATAAAAAATATGAGTAAAACAACATGGATTAGACCAGTTTATTTTTATTTAATGACTACAATTGGTTTAGTTGTCTTAATTATTGGTTTAGTCCAGATTCTAAACCTAGGTTTAAAAGTCTTTATTTTCACTCAGGCTGATATGGATTTTTATGGTAATTCTATGCCATCTCCACTTTATATGGAGAAAGATGGTAGTCAAGTTCAAGAACTAGTTACTTGTGAAAATCTTAGCGCCGAAGATCAAGATAGAATTCAAGCTTGGCTTACAGATTATGAGACTTGGCAAAATGAAGATAAAAATGTTGATTATTTAAGATCAAACCGAGAAAGACAAGCAGCAAATGCTATTGCCATGATCTTAGTAGGTTTTCCTCTCTACTATTTCCATTGGTTCTTAATAAAGAGAGATCGTAAAAAAGATTTAGTATAATTAATATATTAATTGAGGGACCTTATATATCATAAGGGTTTGAACCTCATTAGAGAGTATTTAAGTTATGTCAAAAAGAGTTAAAGCAAATAAAGAAAAAGTTGATAAGAATAAGCTATATAGTTTAAGTGATGCTATTAAGCTTGTTAAAGAAACAGCTAATATTAAGTTTGATTCTTCAGTGGAAGTTCATATTAGACTTGGAATTGATTCTAAGAAAGGTGATCAAGCTATTCGTTCAACAGTTAGTCTACCTCATGGTATTGGTAAGTCTAAAAAAATTGCTGCTTTTGTAAGTCCTAAGAAAGAAAAAGAAGCGCGTGAAGCTGGTGCTCATTTAGTAGGTGGCCTAAGTTTAATCGAAGAAATTAAGAAAAGCGGTAAATGTGATTTCGAAATTGCAGTTTGTGAACCAGATTTAATGAAAGATTTGGCTCAGATTGCTAAAATTTTAGGACCTAAAGGCTTAATGCCTAATCCTAAAACTGGTACGGTAACCAAAGAAATTAAAAAAACAATTGAAGATTTAGGTAAAGGTTTAGTGGATTTTAGAAATGACGATTCGGCTAACTTACATCTTATGGTTGGTAAAGTATCCTTTAACGAAGAACAACTCAAAGAAAATATTGAAGCTTTTTTAGAAGGCTTAAAGAAATTAAAACCGGAATCAGTTAAAGGTTCTTTCATTAAAAGCATATCTATTTGTTCTACTATGGGTCCTGGAATTCGAGTAAGTCTTTAATATTTAATATAAAAAAACCACCTCGTTGAAAACCAACTGAGGCGGCTTGCAAATTAGAGCATTCTTTTGATGGCTTTGACCATCAAGTCAACTGCTATTCCAGGAATAGGTGGTTTGGGAAAAGCCCTAGCTTGATTATTTTGCAGTTCAAGTATTGCTTGATCAGAGAAAAGCAATTTATACACTGCTTTTTGAAGGTCTCGGCTTCTTTGAGTGGCAATCGCTGCCCCCAGCATTACAATTTCAGGTTGATCCAGACCAGTGGCTGTTTGATAACACTTAAGAGCAAAGGGCGTTAGGGCTTCAATCACTGGAATTTGATGGAGAGCTCCGGCAATACCCTCCCCATGCATTGAATCAATGATCAGGTCACAGGCTCTCGTAAACCGAAAATCTTTGAATATTTTGGGGGGTGCTTCCAGGTAATCAAAAGCCTCATGATAGCGACAAGGATCTTGGTTTTTCTCATCTCTATGGAGATGATAAGCTAAAGTTATAGGATTATTTGACGTCGTATGAAACTGGTTGATGACCTTGATAACTTTAGCTAAATGTAACCAGTTAATGAAGGGCGCTTTGCCTAATGGCACTAAGATTAGTTTGTCATCTTCATTTAGTTCCATTATTGCCCGAGCTTTTTTTCGAGACAGCGCTCTATGGTAATAATTTTCCCAAAGCGGACTGCCAGTAACCAAAATAGGTGCCTTGGTTATCTCCCTTGTTCGCAAAGCCTCATTTTCAGTAATTACAAATATCAGGCTTGCTTTATCCAGATATTCTCTAAAATACGGTCGGCTAATACTGCCGAAAGTATCAGCATGAAGGATGATTGGTATCTTCATTTCATGAGCAAAACAAATAGCTTTCCGTTCCATTTCGGATCTCTCTTTTGTGCAGGACATGCCAATAATGGCCAGGGAACTTTCTTTTAGAAGATCAACCAAATTTATAGAGTCATTAAGCAAACATCTCATGTCACTGAGCTTATTTAATTTGGATTCGATTTCTCCAAACACTGTTTTTTGAGAATTATCAACTCCAACTAAGATCACATTTTTCATTGTTGCCCCTTCCTATTTAATTTGTTTAAGAACATTTAATTAACAAAAGTTATTTTAACAAGATTATTTCTATTTGTCAATTTGTTAAAGCTTAATTATTCTGCTAAAATAATATTAATCTTAATTTAAATTATATGTCTAATTTACCTCAAGGCAGGACACAACCTAGACCATCCTGGGATGAGTATTTTTTGAAATTAGCTATGATTGCTTCAGAACGTTCTACTTGTCCTAGAATGCATTGCGGTTGCGTAATAGTTAAAGATAATCATGTTATTGCTACGGGGTATAATGGATCATTACCTGGGCAACCACATTGTGAAGATGAAGGTTGTTTAATTGAGAATAATCATTGTATTAGAACAGCTCATGCTGAAATAAATGCTTTAGCTCAAGCTATTAATCATGGGGGTGGAGTAAATGGCGCAACTGCCTATTTAACAAATATGTCTTGTACTGATTGCGCTAAAGCTATGATAGCTTGTGGTATTAAAAGAGTAGTAGTATTTTCTGATTTTCATGATACTAAAGCTACTGAGTTTTATACTAAGAGTGGAGTAAAGATAGAAAAACAAGATATGCCTTCTACAAATATTGATTATGATTTAAAATCATTTACTTCTGCAGTTAAAACAGATAAAAGTAATTAATATGATTATTGGTACTACAGGGACTTTAGGAGCAGGTAAGAATACAATAAATGATTATTTAGTTAAAAAATTTAATTTTATTAATTTTACTTGTTCAGATGAAATAAGAGAAGAATTGAAAAAAAGAAATCTTGAAGATAACAGAGATAATTTAATTAGAGTAGCTAATGAATTAAGAGAAATTGAAGGTAATGGTTTTATTGGAAAAAGAATTGCAAAAAAAATTATTGATCAAAATATCAAAAAAGCATCGATTGATGGAATAAGACATCCAGATGAAGTTATTGAGCTTAAAAAAGCAGGTAATTTTTTTCTTATCAAAGTAGATGCTCCTATTAAAGTAAGGTTTGAACGTATTAAGAGTAGAGGAACATTAAAAGATGAAGTTACTATAGAAAAATTTAGAGAACAAGAAGAATTTGAATTAAAAAGTAAGAATAAATATAATCAGCAAATAGCTGCTACTATGGTTTTAGCTGATTATTCTATCAACAATGACAGTACTAAAGAAGAGTTGTATAATAAGGTAGAAGAAATATTAAAAAAAATAAAATAAAAAAATATGTCGGAGGCAGAACTTTTATTAAGAATTGTTCTAGCTGCAGTCTTAGGTGGTATAATTGGTTGGGAACGTGAAAAACATCATAGAACAGCTGGTCTTAGAACTCATATGTTAGTTGCTCTTGGTTCTTGTTTGTTTACAATAATTTCCTTACTTCTTTTAACAAAATTAGATAGCTATACTAGAGTTGATCCTACGCGTATTGCTGCTGGGGTGGTTGCTGGTATTGGTTTTTTAGGAGCAGGTGCTATTTTACATTCCAAAAAAGGTATTATGGGCTTAACTACGGCTACGGGCTTATGGGTAGTAGCTGCGATTGGTATGGCTACAGGCTTTGGCTATCCAATCCTAGCTGGGGGGACAGCTATACTTACTGTCTTAATACTTTTTGTCTTAGAAAAAGTAGAGAGGGCTATTGATTAAATGATAAAAGTTAAATTTAAAAAATTCAATAATGAAGTAATTTTGCCCTCATATGGACATCCCGGTGATGCTGGGGTGGACTTATTTTCATTGGAAGATAAAGAACTAAAAGCAGGTGAAAAATATACTTTTAATTTAGGTTTTGCTTTAGAATTTGAAGATAGATATGTAGCTATTATTAAAGATAAAAGTGGCTTATCAAATAAATATGGTTTACACGTTTTAGGTGGTGTTTATGATTCAGGATATAGGGGAGAGTATAGCGTAGGTATGATAAATTTAGGAAAAGAAGAATACAAAATAAAAAAGGGTGATAAAATAGCTCAACTATTAATTATACCCTTTGAACAAGCTAAATTAATTGAGACGGATGAATTTAGTGAGAGTTCTAGAGCTGATGGCCGTTTTGGTTCTACCGGGCGTTAGCGTTCATATTCAGTGAAAACAAATTGCCAATCGTTTTCAATTTGGACTTCTGATTCAGAAGTTTTTTTAAAATAATTTGGTATTTCTGGGAAAAATGTATCGCAATGACAATTTTTATCAACATGAGTTATATATAATTTATTACATCTGGGATGTTCGATAGCTTTGTGATAAAGAGAACCGCCGCCAATGATAAATATTTCATTAACATTTTTGATTTTTTTTAAAACTTCATCTAATGATTTAAAATGTAAGACATTTTGAGGTAATTCTAAATCATCTTGTCTGGATAAAACAACGTTTAATCTATTTTTAAGTGGCTTGAAACTTTTTGGTAATGAATCCCAAGTTTTTCTACCCATGATTACAGTATTAGGTAAATCATTTTTACTAATTGTTATCTCAGAAAAATGTTTTAAATCTTTTTTGATATGCCAAGGTAGGTCATTCAAAATACCAATACCTCTTTGGTTATCTATGGCTACAATGATGGAAAAGTTTTTCATATAGCAATAGGAGCTTTAATACCAGGTTCTGGATTGTAACCTTCTAAAGTAAAGTCTTCGTATTTAAAATTAAATATATCTTTTACTCCGGGATTGATTTTCATAATCGGTAATTCTTTGAGAGTACGAGCAAGTTGCGTTTGGACTTGTCCTAAATGATTCAAATAAATATGTACATCTCCCATTGTATGAATAAATTCATGAGGCATTAAACCTGTTACTTGAGCTATCATCATGGTAAGCAAAGAATATGATGCAATATTAAAAGGTACTCCTAAAAATACATCAGCACTTCTTTGATATAGCTGACACGATAATTTGTTATTAGCAACATAGAATTGAAATATAGTATGACAAGGTGGAGGAGCTGTTTTTTTACCACTTATTAATTCTTGTAAATCAGCAACGTTCCAACCTGATACAATAATCCTTCTAGAATTAGGATTACTCTTTATCATTTCAATTACATTTTGAATTTGATTAATTTTCTTACCATCTTTACCGTCCCAAGCAGTCCATTGTTTACCATAAATTGGCCCAAGCTCTCCATTGGCATCTGCCCATTCATTCCATATACTTACTCCATTATCATTTAAATACTTAATATTTGTGTCTCCCTGTAAAAACCAAAGTAATTCATAGATTATGGATTTTAAATGTACTTTTTTAGTAGTAAGTAGCGGAAAATGTGGATTCAAGCTATACCTACGTTGAGCGCCAAATAAAGAGATAGTACCAATGCCAGTCCTATCTTCTCTCTTAACACCTTTTTCCAAGATTTCTTCTAAAAGTGATAAATATTGTTTCATAGTTATCTAATTATAATAAATATTTAAGAGGTTGTAAAATACCCTAAAATATCGTAAAATACTGATATGAAAGAAGGATTATTTATAGTCATTTATGGAATAAATAATATTGGTAAATCTACTCAAGTTGAAATGCTTCTTGAGGCTTTTAAAAAGGCTAAACTTGAAGTTAAACATATTAAATACCCTATCTATGACTTAGAACCAACAGGGTCTAAAATTAATGAGGTTTTAAGGTCTGGTAAAGAGCAAGTGATGAGTGAAGTAGCTTTGCAAAAACTTTATGCTAAGAATAGGTTAGATTATCAATCAGAATTAATTAGAATGTTAGCTTCTGGTATTAATATTATTGCTGAAGATTACGTAGGTACAGGTCTTGGTTGGGGCTGGACCAAGGGGGCTGAAATTGAAGAACTGATTAAAATTAATAGAGGGTTACTTAAACCTGACATAGTTGTTTTACTTGATGGAGAGAGATATCTTGAAGGTAAAGAAGAGAATCATATTCATGAGACTAATGATGAGTGGATGGAAACTTGCAGGGATAAATATATGGAGTTAGCAACACGTTTTAATTGGGAAGTAGTTGATGCTAATCAAACCAGGGATGAAGTACATGATAATATTATAGATGTAATTGAAAAAAAAGTTAAAGAATTAGAATAATATGAAGAAGTTAATTGTTTTACTTGGCCGACCAGGAGCTGGTAAAACATATTTAAGTCAGAAGTTTATTGAAAAACATTCAGAGTTTGAATTAGTTGACGTTTGGTCATACATTAAACCTTTGCAAACTAAAGATGAGGTACCAGAAGAAAAGATATTTAATAGATATGAGTTAATGTATCAAGAGATTGCTGAGATGGATCAGGATATATTACTTGAGATAGGTACAAATTATTTTGATTTTAATATTAAGAAATTAAAAGAGTTAAGTAATAAATTTAAAGTAAGTCCCATATTTTGTTTACTTGATGTAAGTCTATGTAGAGAAAGATGTTTAGAGAGAATGAAAGACAGTTTACATGTTTATAGGAGAAAAGGTGCTTTAGAAGAAAGATTATTAAAAATATTTCCAGATAATCATATAAAGCTTGCAGATGAAATTAAGTTAAAATACTATTCTTTAGAAATGGATAATTCGTTAGAAGAGAGAATTAAATTTTTAGAAAATTTATGAATTTAGAAACAATTATAGGATTAGAAATACATATTCAATCCAAAACTAAGTCTAAAATGTTTTGTGATTGTATGAATTTAAGTGATAATGAAGAACCGAATACTCACGTTTGTCCAGTATGTCTTGGGCACCCCGGTACTTTACCGGTGGCTAACAAACAAGCTATTTACTTTGGTGTGATGATGGCTCTAGCCTTAGATTGTAAGATAAATAAAAAGAGTCTTTGGGCCCGTAAAAACTATTTCTATCCAGATTTAGCAAAAGGTTACCAGATTTCTCAGTTTGAACAACCATTATCAGTTGATGGACATTTAACAGTTACTACCAGTGAAGGTAAAGAGCGGATAGGTATAACACGTTTACATTTAGAAGAAGATGCTGCTAAGAATTTTCATACTAAAGATAAAACATTAGTTGATTTTAATCGTGGGGGAGCACCACTCATGGAAATAGTGACGGAACCTGATTTTAGAACCCCGCAGCAAGCTAGAGCTTTTTTACACGAGCTTAGACTTTTAGCTAGGTACTTAGAAGTTAGTGATGCTGATATGGAAAAAGGTCATATGCGTTGTGATGCCAATATTTCCATGCGTCCGGTTGGTGATACTAAGTTATACCCTAAAACTGAAATAAAGAATTTAAATTCATTTAGAAGTGTGGAAAGAGCTTTAGCCTATGAAGTTAAAAGACAAACAGATTTATGGGAAAAGGAAACACCAGTTGATTACTTATCAACTCGTGGTTGGGACGAAAAAGAGTTAAAAACAGTTGAACAACGTGATAAAGAAGAATCAGCTGATTACCGATATTTTTCTGAACCTGATTTATTACCCTTAATACTTAATGAGGAAGAGATTAAGAGGATAAAAGCCATTTTACCTGAGTTACCTCAAGAAAAAGTAAAGAGATTAAAAAATGAATTTGGTTTAAAACATCATGATGCTAAGCTCATAAGTGAAGATAAAGAAGTAGCTAAGTATTTTGAAGAAGTAATGAGTGAAACTAGAAGTTGGTTAGAATCATTAGATGATATGGATGGAAGTAGAGAAGAAATTTGGGAGAAGAATAAAGAAAAGCTGGTAAAATTAGTATTTGGCTGGTTAACTTCAGAAGTTTTTAAACATATTAAAGAGAACAATAGTAATATATCTGAAGTAAAAATTACTCCAGAAAACTTTGCTGAGTTTATTACTTTAATATATACCAGGAAAGTAAATTCTTCAGCTGCTCAAATCTTACTTAAAGAAATGTATGAAACCGGTGGTGATCCAAGTAATATACTTGATGAAAAAGATCTAAGTCAGGTAGGGGACACTAAGAAATTAAATAAAGTAATAGAGAAGATAATTAAAAGTAATCCTAATCAAGTTAAAGAGTATAAGTCAGGTAAAGAACCTCTTATTAAGTTCTTTATTGGCCTGGCCATGAAAGAAACTAAAGGTAAAGCTGATCCACAGATATTAGAAGAATTATTTAAAGAAAAATTGACAGAGTAAATATTATTTGCTTTAATTATTCTTACTTGATATTATATTATTAGCTATAATCATATGAAAAATTCATTTACAGTATATATTGAACAAGACGAAGATGGTATTTTTATTGGCTCCATACCTAGTATACCAAGTTGTTATGCTCAAGGGAAAACTCAGGAAAAAATGCTTAGTAATTTACAAGAAGTTTTAAGTCTTTGTTTAAGAAATATGGACAAGAAATATTTTGAAAATACTAAATTTATTGGTATACATAACTTAGAAGTTAAGTATGCCTAAATTAGTACCAATCAGATCTAAAAAATTTATTAAAATTCTTTTAGATTTAGGTTTTATTAAACGTGATGCTGAAGGTTCTCACGTTTTTTAAAACATCCAGATGGTAGAACTACTGTATTACCTTTACATAATAAAGATGTAAGTAAAGGATTGCTGAGAAAAATATTAAATGATATTCAAATCTCAGTTGATGAATATAATAAATTAAGAAAATAATTTTTGAAATATGTTTAAACAATTAACAATCATCTTAATACTAATGATAGTATTAACTGGTTGTACTAAAGTAGTTCCAGAAGTAGATAATACGCCAGTAAATAGTGAACCAACTTCTTTTGAAAACATTGATACTACTATTATCCCCGAAGGTTGTATTTCTTGGTTTGATGGTTGTAATACGTGTATTATTTTAAATGGACAAATTGCTGGTTGTACTAAAATGTATTGTGAACAAATGTTAGAACCTAAGTGTAAACAGTGGCAAGAATAATTAGTTGTGGATAAAAAAGATTGAAGAGAACTAATTTTTAGTGTATTATTATATTTAATGTATAAACAAACAGTGAGACAATGGAAATTTCCAGATATAATATCATTGTTTAGTATTTTCACTATATTAACCCCGTAATCGGGGTTATTTTTTTAATTATTAACTAAAAAATTATGGTCAAAAAAAACGTTATGGCTATTTCCGAAATTATTAAAGCTGGTAGAAATAGTTTAGAAAAAAGAGGTTTTACCGAAATAGTAGTACCAAGAATAGTCAGAGCTACTGGTGCTTGTGAAAATGTTAACACTTTATTTGAAGTTTCGGTTGACAGAAATCATGATTGGTTCGGAAATAAAGCATATTTAGCTCAAACTGGCCAGCTTTACTTAGAAGCCCTAGTACCTGAATTTAAGAAAGTTTACTGTACCGGTCCTTCATTTAGAGCCGAAGGCTCAGTAGATAGCAGACATTTAACAGAGTTTATGATGATAGAAATAGAGCTTGAGGGTAACTTTGATCAGTTACTTCAAGAGATTGAGGCTTTTGTTAATGGTATTGCTAAACAATTAGTAGAAGTTTCTAAAACAAAAAATATTGGTTTAAGTAAAGAAACCTTAGAACGTTTAGAGAATTGTCCAGAAGTTTTTCTTAAAGTAACTTATGATGAAGCTATTGAATTACTTAAAGAAAAAGGGGAATCAATTGAATGGGGAGATGATATCTCATCAAAACGTGAGAAAATAATAGTTGAACACTTTGATAATCAACCTGTCTTTATTACTCGTTACCCAGATCCAATGGTAGATCATGGCATGGAAATTGAAGTAGAGAAGTTCTTTAATATGTTACCTGATTCAGAAAATCCAGGCAGAGTATTATCAAGTGATTTAATCTTACCTTATGGCGGCGAATCAGTAGGTAGTGCTGCTCGTGTACACTTAGCTGATGAAATGGTGACAAGACTTAAGAATTCAAAAATGTTTAAACGTTTAGAAAAAATGGGTGGTAGCTTAGATGATTTTAGTTGGTACATTAATCAATTAAAAAACGGCTCAGTACCTCATGCCGGTTGTGGCTTTGGTATGGCCCGTATTATTCAATGGATTATGGGAACTACAGATATTAAAGAAGCGGTTACTTTTCCTTCAAATAAAGCTAATATTATTTAAGAAAGCCCTTAATTAATTTTTTAGCTTCAGATATATTTTTAATCCACTTAATTTGTTGGTTTCTCTTAAACCAAGTTAGTTGGCGTTTAGCGAATTGATGTATAGCAATACTTAGTTTAGCAATTAATTCATTATAGGTTATTTTATTTTTTAAATAATAACTTACATATTTATATTCTAAACCAAAATCTTCTAATCTTTTATATGTAACTTCATTTTTAAGAAGTTTTTTTACTTCTTTAATCATTCCTTCTTTTTCAAGGCGTTCTATTAATCTCTGATCAATTCTTTTATCAATAATATCCTTTGGATATTTAATACCTATGATTAATGTATTATATCTAGGTTTAGATTTTGGTTTAAAATCTTTCTCTGTTTTATATATTTCAATAAGTCTTTCTAATCTTCTCTTATTCTTAAAATCAGATTCATTTACTTTTAATTTATACTTTTTTATTAAACTCTGTAACTCTTTTAAAGATTTTTTACTTAATATATTTCTTAACTCTTTATTTGGTTTAGCTTTTGATAATTCATAACCTTTAGTAATAGCGTTTACATATAATCCAGTACCACCTACAATAATAGGTAACTTCTTTCTTTTTAAAATATCATCTATAGCTGTATATGCATCATACTGGAAACTAGCTAAAGAATATTGTTTTTTAGGTGAGACTACATCTATTAAATGATAGGGTACTTTACCATATTCATTTAAGTCTTTACCTGTACCAATATCCATACCCTTATATACTTGCCTTGAATCAGCAGATACTATTTCACCATTAAAAATTTTAGCTAATTTTACTGCTAAACTTGTTTTACCACAGGCAGTTGGCCCTACAATAGTTATGATCTTATTTTTTGCTTTTTCCGGCATGTTTTTTAATAGTTTGAGTCTTATTCATTTGTCCGGCTAAAGTAGCTCCTTTGGGGCTATTTTTAGCTTTTAAACGCTTTTTTTCACGCTTTTCTTGTTTAGTAAGTTTCATATTATTGACTTTTTAATGATTTTACTGTATTATCTGTGATTCTAGTAAATTAACTAAATAGAAGGAAAAAATGAAAGTATTAACTGTTAATCGAGACGAGGCTTTGAGTAATTTCTTATTAAGAATACTGAGGAGCAAATATGTTGATATTGAAATTTT
Organism: uncultured Gammaproteobacteria bacterium; assembly: GCA_964606355.1. Lineage (GTDB taxonomy): Bacteria > Patescibacteriota > Patescibacteriia > UBA1558 > UBA10009 > CAZSGB01. Next base: position 12,698 of record CAZSGB010000011.1, read on the forward strand.
GCAAACCAACGATATCGGAGAAGCGCTTAAGCTTCTTGATAGCCATCGTTTTGATTGGGTGATAACAGAAATGTTAATGCCTGGTGGCTCCAAGACTGCTGTTATTGAAAAAGCAGTAGCAAAGAAGATGCCTTTCGTGAATATCATTGTTATCCCTTTGGGAACTACTCTCTACTATGAAGCAGAGGATTTTCTCAAAGAAAAGGGCTGGGAAGGAATACACCTGATCAAGGGTATTAACATTGCTCAACCTATACTGGATATAATCCAGTAAAACAGCTTAAGGAGTGACTTACGAGTCATTCTTTTTTTATTTCTCCTTCTAAACTAAAGGTTTTAGCTTTAGTTATTTCTATCTTAACAAATTTACCAATTAAATTATTATCTGCTTGACATCTTGCATCTCTAAATGTTTTTGATTTACCGTAGTAGTAATCATTTTTTTTACGATCAATCAATACTTCTAAGGTTTCACCGATTAAATTATGATTATTCTTTAAAGCGTACCTTTTTAAAACCTTATCTAATTTTA
>CAZSGB010000012.1:0-12943 GCA_964606355.1 uncultured Gammaproteobacteria bacterium
ATCAAAATCATAAAACTCTTTTTAATAATTAACCAATAAACATATATGAGCAGAGAAAATCCATTTTCAAAATCTCCCGAGGAGAAAAAAGAACCCGTTAAGGGGGAAGGTTTTACTATGCGGGAAGGAAATCCCTTTAGCATGCCCGTTGGCCCAGGTTTGGAGTTCAGACCCGGAGAGACTAATGAGACAGCACTAGCAAGACAAGAGAAAGAAGAAGCAGGAAGAGAGAAGTTACGACAAGAGTATCGAGAGAAAGAAGCAAAAATGACGCCCGAAGAAAAAGCACAACGGGCAGAAGAATGGGCTCGACAGGATCGCAATTGGATGGCGGAGTGGTTTGAGGATGGTATTAAGAAGAGTGGTGAATATTCGGAAGCACTCCAAATTAAGCAGGATGGGAGTCTTGACAGCGAGAAAAGAATGGATGGATGGCTTCCATATTTGGTAAGTGCGGGAGATTTAAAAAGTCCAGAAGATTTGTACCAATTAATGCACAAAATTTCACAAGAACATCCAGATCTCAATATTTCATTTGATGTTGACCCGAACAGAAAATGGATCAAATATCGTGTTTCTAAAAAAGTTGAAGATGAAAAGTAGGGTTTGTTCATAATTTTGTATTCGCTTCGCGAATTCTTGGATTAAATGCCGCCAAAGAAAAACTTGAAATTGTCAGCGGTGCGACTCCGCCGCCTTTCCGAATTTTCGCGGGGGGATTTCCTCACCGCCGCAGGCGGCGAAATGCGTTCGGACTAATTCAAGAATACTGCACCAAATATAAATTATATGACTAGAATAACAAATTTAACTTATATTTTAAATGATAATAATGAAGTGCTTTTAATTAAAGTGATACGTGGAGTAGGGAAAGGTTATTGGAATGCTCCTGGTGGTAAAGTAGAAGGCAGTGAATCTTTGGAAGCAGCCGCAAGACGTGAAGTAGAAGAAGAGGCAGGAGTTAAAGTATTTGATTTAATATCCATGGGTGTTATTGAATTTGTGGCACCAGAAAAACCTGAAATCGGTAGTAGGTGCTATATTTATATAACTACTAAATATGAGGGTACGCCACATCCTACTGATGAAGGTATTCCAAAGTGGTTTAAAATAGATCAGTTACTTTATGATGAAATGTGGGCAGCTGATAGATATTGGTTACCTCAAGTCCTTGAAAAAAGAGAAAAAGTTTTTAAACGATTCTATCTTGATAAGAATGAAAAGATCATTAAAATTGAGGACTTGAAATTAAGTTAAATTTATGGTAGGATTAAGGAAATTTTGCTAAAAATGAACAAAAAATTAATATGGAAGAGCCAATTACTAATTTGCCCCCTATACCAACAGAACCTACTTTCGTAAAGAAAGCAGGTGAATTTGTCTGGGAAATAATTAAAATAATAGTTATTGCTTTATTTATTATTGTACCAGTTAGAATGTTCGTGATTCAGCCTTTTATCGTAGAAGGCGCTTCAATGGAACCTAATTTCTATGACGGACAATATTTAATAGTAGATGAAATTAGTTTTTTACTAAGTCAGCCTAAAAGAGGTGAAGTAGTAATATTTCATCCACCAAGTGACCCCGGAGTCTATTATATTAAAAGAGTAATTGGTTTACCTGGAGAAAGAGTTTTAATTGAAAATGGTTCAATTTATATCTTCAATCAAAATAATCCTAAAGGTATCAGAGTTAATGAAAAAGATTATGATATTATTCACGATCTTTTAGGAAGTGAGAAAGAGGACATAACTCTAGGTGAAGATGAATACTATTTAGTTGGTGATAATCGAACTAATAGCTTAGATTCAAGAAGAATTGGACCGGTTAAAGTTAATTTCATCAAGGGTAAAGCTTGGGTTAGAGCTTTTCCTTTTGAAGATTTTTTAATTTTTAATGCCCCAGAATATAATTTTTAATATGCCTAAGAATAAAGTAAAACAATTTCAATTAGTTAGAGGTATGAAAGATATTTTGCCTGATGAACAAAAATACTGGAAGCATATATATAGTCTAGTAGATACCTTAGCTAAAGAGTATGGTTTTTTTAGAATTGATTTACCGCTAGTTGAAGCTACTTCACTTTTTTCTAGGTCAGTTGGTCAGGGCACAGATATTGTTGATAAAGAAATGTATTCTTTCATTGATAAAGGGGGAGAGGACATAACCTTACGACCTGAGTTCACGGCAGGGATTGCTCGAGCATATATTGAACATGGAATGTTAGATCAACCTCAACCAATCAAATTATATACTACGGGTTCATGCTTTAGGTATGACAGGCCACAGTCTGGTAGGTACAGACAATTTTATCAAATTAATTTTGAAATAATTGGTGAAGCTGATTCAATTACTGATGCTCAGATAATCCAAATAGCTTTTAAATTAAATCAATTAGTTGGTTTAGATGTAGTTATGCAAGTAAATAGTATTGGCTGTGCTGATTGCCGTCCTGAATACGAAAAGGTTTTAAAAGATTATTTCAAAAAGTATAAAACAAAGTTAAGTGAATTATCTAAAACTAGATTAACTAAGAATCCTCTTAGAATCTTAGATTCTAAAGAAAAAGAAGATCAAGAAATAATTACTAATGCGCCACAACAAGTTGATTATTTATGTGAAGCTTGTAAAAATCATTTTATTCAAGTTTTAGAATATTTAGATGAGGTTGATGTTCCTTATGCTTTAAATCCTAAAATAGTTAGAGGTTTAGATTATTATAACCGAACAACTTTTGAAATAATGCCATTAAGTGATGAAGAGTCAGGACAACAGAGTGCTTTAGGTGGCGGTGGTAGATATGATGGTCTAATTGAATTACTTGGGGGTAGACCAACACCAGCTGTTGGCTTTGCTTCTGGAATTGAGAGATTAATTCTTCAAATAAAGGATAAAGATTTAAAAGTACCTGTAGATGAAGGTGTTGATGTTTTTTTAGCTCAACTGGGTATTGAAGCTAGAAAGAAGTCTATGTCTCTTTTTGAAGAATTAAAAAATGCTGGCTTTAAAATTCAAGAAGGTTTTTCTAAAAATGGTTTAAAATCTCAATTAGAATTAGCTAATAAGTTAAAAGCTAAATTAACTGTAATTTTGGGACAAAAAGAGATCTTAGATGGCACAGTCATGATTAGAGATATGGAAGGTGGGATACAAGAAATAGTGGATTATAAGAAGATAATACCTGAATTACAAAAAAGATTAGAAAAATCTAAAACTATTATTATTAATAATAATGAAAAGAAAGAAATCGTTTAATAAGTTGACTAAAAAATATCCCCAGAAATAGGGGATTTTTTATTTGACTTTTGTATTAAATTATGTTATCACTATAGTTAGAATTAGTCGATTAATTAATCGAGATTCTTAAATAATAAATTTATAAGAAAGGTAGGTGAAAACGTGTTAGAAGTAAAAAGAAAAGATAATGAAAGTTTTGAATCATTAATGAGAAGATTCTCAAAAAAATTACTTCAAAGCGGTAGAATTATCCAAGCTAAAAAAATACAATATCATACCAAACCACTTAACAAAAGAGCTCAAAAGCTTAAAGCTTTAAGACGTGAAGATATTAAGGATAAAAGAGAATATTTACGTAAAATTGGTAAATTGGATGAATATTTAGAATCAAAAAAACGTATTGTAACTAAAAAGAAATAATATGACCGAGCTTGAAAAAAAATTAGAAGAAGATCTAATTAAAGCTTTAAAAGAAAAAAATACAGATAGGCTAGGTACTTTAAGATTAATTAAGAATGCTTTAAAGAATGAAGCCAAGGTAAAGAGAGAAGAATTAACTAATGATGAAGTAATTAAAATCTTAAAGAAAGAAGCTAAAAAACGTAAAGAAGCTTCTCTAGCTTATGAACAGGGTAATCGCCTTGAATTAAAGAATAAAGAAGATTTAGAATTAAATATAATATTAGAGTATTTACCTGAAGAATTATCTGATCAAGAACTTAGTAAAATGATAGATGAAGTACTGAGTAAACATGATCAGGTTTCCAGGCAAGATTTTGGTACTATTATGAAGGAAGTTATGGCTATAACTAACGGTCAAGTTGATGGTTCTCGGGTAAGTGGGTTAGTCAAGGAAAAGTTAAGTTCATAAACTATTATAACTTTAACCCATGCTATTTAGTAATAAAACAAAAATTTCAAAAACAGCTACTTATACCTTAGCTTTAGTTTTGGGTGTAGCTGTTTTTATGTTTTTTGCTCCAACTCTATTGGCTCAAACAGATTTAGGTTTAGAGCCGATTGCTGGAACAAATCTAGGCCAAACTGATATTAAATTAATAATCGTTAATATTATTAGAATCCTTTTAGGTTTTCTCGCTCTTTTAGCTTTAATTATAGTCCTCTATGGTGGTTTTAAATGGATGACTTCTGGTGGTAATGAAGAGAATATCAGTAAAGCTAAAAAAATATTAATTAATGGAGCTATTGGTTTAGTAATAATCTTAGCTTCTTATTCAATTGTGACTTTCATTTTTAATATGATGGAAGAAGCTATGTCCGGAGGCAATAATGGGGGTAGCACTTATCAGCCTTATAATATTTCTGACAGTGCTCTGGGTGGAGGTATTTTAGAAAGTGTTTACCCAGAACCAAGCGCTAGTGGCGTACCACGTAATACCTTAATTATGGTGACTTTTAAAGAAGATATCCAGTTAGATAGTATAGTTAGTACTACGTCACATCCCGATTGTCCAGTGGATATAGACTGTGGCATTTTAGCTGGTGAAGAAACTAACCCTAATGTTAGGATTGTTAACTTAAGTGAGAATAACGAAATGCTACAAGCTGATGAAGTAATGGTTTATACAGCTGATAATAGAACTTTTATTTTTAATCCCTATGGTAATGATTTAAATAATCATTTAGGTAACCCTAATGGTTATACAGATTATGCAGTTAATTTATCAGAAAATATCTTACGCGATAGTAATGGTTTCCCAGCTTTCATAACAGGTGGTTTTACTTGGCAATTTGAAGTCAGTAATATCATAGATTTAACCCCGCCTGAAGTTATTTCATATCTACCTCAAGGTACAGTTTTTAGAAATACAGCTATTCAAATAATATTTAGTGAAGCTATTAACGCTGCCGCAGCAATTGATCCAGAGAGCGTAGTTATCTCATATAATGGTAGTACTATTGAAGGTATAAGAACTATAAGTAATGGTTTTACTACCTTAACCATTGTTTCAGGCTTGTCATGTGGTTCTAGCAATACCTATAACTCCTGCGGAGATATTGTTTATTGTTTTCCAGCTAGTACTGACTTTACGGTCACGGTTAATAAAGTTGATGATCCGGCTCAACCCTTAGAGGGTATTAGTGATGCCGCTGGCAATTCAATGACTAATGATTTTAGCTGGAATTTTAGTACTAATAATATGTTAGATTTAGATCCTCCACATTTAACCAGTATTGATCCACTAGATGAGGAAGAATTAGTACCACGTAATAAGAAAGTAAAAGCACAGTTTAATGAACCTTTACTGGCTAGTACAGTTAATAGTACCAATATTGGTTTATTTAAATCAGCTTGCGTTTATACTAATGATAATGATCCAGCTAATGATCTACCTGATTTTCCAACTGAGATAACTTGTTATCCGGCATATACTATTAATTTAAAAGCTAATAGTACTGAAGTAGAAATTAATACATACGGCTTAGAAGGTTTAACGGAGTATAATCCAAGATTTACTTCTGATATTAAAGATATATATCAGAATTGTTTTTATCCAGCAGTACTTACTAATCCATAATGAAATATTTAAGAAACAATCTTTTCATTATTTTCTTACTTCTAGTAATTAGCTTTTTAATATTACCTGACTTTGTTTCAGCTCAGTCTAATTTAGGTTTAGGATCTTTAGAATCAACAAATTTAGGCAATAGAAGCATACCTGAGTTAATCGTTAGAATTATTCAAGTAGCTTTAAGCCTATTAGGCATTTTAGCCTTGTTAGTAGTTTTGTATGGCGGTTATGCTTGGATGACTTCAGGGGGGAGTGAAGAAAAAGTGACTACCGCAAAAAAAATATTACTCAACGGTGTAATTGGTTTAATTATAATCTTAGCTGCCCTTAGTATAGTAACCTTTTTAATAACCAAGATTTATGAAGCGACTGGTGGTCAACTTACTTATTGCACGATTGGTAATACAGAAGCTTGTTCACCTATTGGAACTTGTCTTAGGGAAAAACTATGTTCTGATCAAGATAATGATGGCCTTGGTGAGTGGGGCAGTTGCTATATCACTAATCCTCAGCAATGTAATTTAAGTGGTAATCTAAATGAATTTTATTTAGAACATCATTCACCGCCAGCTGACTTTGATACTCATATTGCTAATGTAGCCATTCAATTAACATTTAATAATAATATAGGGAATTTTAATGAGATTAATTTATCACAAGAACAAGGAGTAAGGATTACTAATAGAGGGACTGCTGAATTAATACAAATAACAGGAGAACTTAGTAATCCAAGGAAAATAGTTATTAGGCCTCAAACTAATTGTTCAGCTTATAATCACCCTGAATTATTCTGTTTTCCATATGATTCAAATAATGATGATAATAACTGGTATACCGTAGAAGTCTTAGCAACTCCAGGAGCTTCATTTATAGATAATTTTGATAATCAAGTAACTTGTGATCTTAGTCACCCTTGTACTTTTGATTTTAAAATAGGCCCGCTGGTTGATTTGGAACCACCAAGTGTAGATTTAACTGAAGCTTTTGTTGGTACTAATATTGATGATTATGAATTTCAATATACTTGGTTAACTGATAATATTAATGTACCTATTACTGCAGATTTATATATTTTCAAAGCTCATGGAAGCGACGATGCTGCTTTAGCTAGTTTTGATTTTTTTGAAGGTTTAAATAATTTAGGAAGCTTCCCTGTGTTAAATGGTCAACTGGAAGTTGACGGTTATTCTACGATACCATGGAGCCCTAATCAGCTAGGTTATCAATTATTTACATCATATAATATTAGATCAGAGGTTACTGATTTTGCTGGTAATGAAGCTATTAGCGAAAAACAAGTTACTTTGTATCCTCCTCATTGTTTTAATGACGAATTTGATCAAGATTTAAATGAAACTGGTTTTGATTGCGGTGGTGAATGTCCAGCTTGTGTTGGTGATGAATGCAGCAGCGAGGCTTTACAATGTGTACCGGTTAATAATATTTGTGCTTCTAACTTATGTGATCCTAGTACTTGTTTATGTGTAGCCGGGCCTGTTATTTTAGGGCTTGATCCAGATAATGGAGCACCTTCAAATTGGGTGACTATTTATGGTTCTGGTTTTGGTGAAGAAACAGGGACTGTCTATTTTATTGACACTAATAATAATCCAACCCAAGCAACTTTAGTTAGTTTACTAGTCTGTGGTGATGTTTGGCATGATAATTATATAATTGTTGAAGTCCCAACTGGCTATACAGATGGTGGGGAGTATAAATGGCAGGTAAAAACTTCAGCTAATTTACTTAGTAATTATTCTCCGGACTTTTTACTAGATTCCAATGCAGTTTATCCAGGTTTATGCGCTGTTACGCCAGATAGTGATATTTTTGAAAGTAATTTTCAATTAGTTGGTAATCAATTTAATGGTACTAATCGAGATGTCTATTTCGGAGAGTCAGGTCAGGGTATTTCAGCTTTAGGACCCATTACTTGGACTGATAATAATAATGTCTTAGCTTATGTGCCTAATTTAGCTACTGGACAAAGTGTAGTTCACGTTTCTGTAGATCAAGAATCTAGTAATGGCCTTTATTTTAATGTCTTACCTCAAAGTCAAGTGAGTAGTATAAGTTTTTCGCCTCAGAGTGGTAATGTTGATCAATACGTTACTATTTATGGTTCAAATTTTGGTGATATTAAAGGTAGTGGTACTGTTTATTTTACTTCTGAGGTGGAAGGTAATTTTGATTTTCCTTTAGAGTGTGGCACTAATTACTGGACTGATAATCAGATTATAGTCAAAGTACCTTCAGGAGTTATTGACGGTCTAATTAGAGTAGTAACTGCTAGTGGAGTAACTATTACTTCAACTGATAATTTTGATTTTGACAATACCTTACAGATTAGTCCTGGTATTTGTAGTATAAATCCAGATAATGGTGAAAGAGCTACTCTAGGCCAAATAAATTCTGGTACTTTAGTAGAATTGGTGGGGGAACAATTCTTTAATTCAGAAGTAAATTTTACAGGTATTAATATATTAAATACGGATTATATACTAAATACAGAAAATATTATTAAAGTTTATGTGCCATTGAATGCTAATACTGGTCAAGTTAGGGTAATTAATAATGGAGGACAAAGTAATCCAGTTAATTTTCAAGTTAATCAAACCACAGCTGGCGGACAACCGACTGATGAATATTATGAATGGCAATTTACTACCTGCGAGGATTGTTTAATACCAGAAGTCTTAGAAAGTGGTAATTGTTGGTCAGGAGAAAATGCTTCACCAACTCCTACACCTTATGGCCTAACGGGGGGTGATAGTGCTTTTATTAATCAGAATATTGGTCTTAGGTTTAACATTAATATGGATAATTCTACCTTAATTAGTAATAATATTCAGATTGATAATTGTGGTAATGGTGATCAACCATATAATGAAAATAATTGCACACTAGTAAACTGGACAATAAGCACGAGTAATTTTACTGACACAAGTCCTGAGTATGTAATCTTAAATCCGAATATTGATCTTAATGCGAATGCTTGGTATAGGATAATTTTAAATACAAATATTAAGAGTCAAGATGATGGTATTAGTCTAGTTGAAAATTATTCTTGGTACTTTAAGACAGCAATTAGTGATTTACAGTGTAGTGCCGATACAGTTAATGTCGAACCTTTTGACAGAACAGGTACTCTTGACTCAGGTAACCCTATTTATTTAACTCAAACCGTCAATTATTTAGCGGCTGGCTTTAATAGTGCTAACTGTGCTATTTGTGAAGACAATTATATTTGGGGTTGGACCTCATCTGATAATAATAAGGCTACCATTGATCAAGATTCAACCACTTCTCAGAATCTATTAACTGCTAATGGTTTAGTAGAGGATTCAGATATTGCTACTCTTACTGCTAGAATTACAGATAAAGTGCCATTTCCAACTGGCCTAGCTACTTTAAATATTATTGGAGATACTAGTGGCGGGGGTGGCGATTTGTTAAGTATTATTGATTATCAACCAACAGGAGATAATGTTTGTATTAATGCTTTAGCTAGTATTAACTTTAATCATAGTCTAGATCCTAGTACTATAACTTTAAATAATTTCTTAGTCTATTGGAAGAACATTGGAGATCCAGATTATGGCACTAATTCTTTTGCTCATTCTCTTTCAACTAATGCAACTAATGATATAGTATATATTTTACCTAGTACTCAAGATTTATTTTGGGATAAAGAAATGACGTTCATGATAAGTGTCCAGGGTGGAAATAATGGAATAGAATCTAATGGAGATCAATTAATACTAACAGGGGATGGTTGTGGTACAAACTCTTATGATTCTACAGAGAACTTATGTTATTGGGAATTTACTACTACTGATAATATCTGTGAAGTTGATCATATTACTATTGATCCAGAAGAAACAACTCTTAATGTTGGTGAAATAGTTGGTTGGACAGCTAATGTTTATGATGATGTAAATAATGAATTAGCTGATCATATACAAGATTGGTCAACTAATAAAGAAGAGGTAGTTGATATTACAATTAATGATACTAATTCTCACTTAGCAACAGGAGAAGCTTTAAGTCCGGGTCAAGCTACGATTTATGCTTCCATTAATAATATATCTGGCTTAGCTGGGTTAACCGTAGCAGGTGATTTAATAGGACCAGAAATTATAGAAAAAATACCAGAAGGTCAGGGACCAAATAATGGTGGTTTTTGTACTAATTCTTTAGTTCAAGTCACTTTTGATAAATATTTAAATCCAGAAACCATTGCTAATAACTTCAATATTTATCAACATTCAAATGATGATTTAAATGGTTGCCAAGCTATTACTAAAGCTGAGAATAATAATGTTAAGCTAGTCAATGCTTTTACTGATCTTTTCTTTAATGATTTTATTTCAAATATTTCTACTAAATTTTTTAATAGTCTCTTTACTAAAGCATATGCAACAGCTGTTAATGTACCTAATACTGGTTACTGGTGTCCAATAGATAATTTTGGTACTTGGAGTTTAGATAATATTGGTTCTCAAGCTAGAGTTAGATTTCTTTTAAATCAAGCTTTGCCTAGTACTGGAATTTTCCGGGTTAAAATAAATGGTACTTCAAATGGAGTCTTAGGTTTAAATGGTTTACCTTTAAATATTAATAATGATTTTGATGAGTATTATTTCACTACTTCTGATGATTTATGCCAATTAAACTTTTTACAAGTTTCGACTGATTTAGTAAGTTATTTACCAGAATATACCTTTACTAGGAGTGATGATGAGATTAGTGATAATCCGCCATTAGTTGAAGGTTCAGCTAATTTTCAATATGATACTATTGCAGACTATGATAAAGCTTACTATGTAACTGGCTTTAGTTCCAATGGACAAATCTTAACTCCTATACCTGATGTCTATGACTGGTTATGGTATTGGAACAGTGAAGATACATCTATTGCTTTAACTACTGAATCTGTCAATTATGGTGAGTATTATCCTGATACTTATGATCGGAGTTATAATATAGTTTTAGCTGCTAATCAGGACGGTGAAACAGATATTACTGCTCGAGCTGTTTTTCAAGATTTAAGTGAACTTACTGGTACGGGTAAAGCTAGAGTAGATATTTGTGAAAATCCATGGCCTAAAGTTAGTGATATTATTGCTATTAATCAAAGCCTGGCTAAAAGATATTATGAAGATACTGATTTTTACTTTGGTTTAAGTTATTGTCGGGACGCTGGTTCCTATGGAGTAAGTGATGATTTACCTGATTTCCCAACAATTCAAACTATTGAAAGTAATAATAATGATTTTGCAGATACTGTTACTCGACCATTTACTTCTGGTAATAATATTGATCCTGATGATTTATTAAAAGAATATTTAATACCGGTTGAGGAAACTGAAGATGTAATTGGTTTAAGGGTCTATAGTAATAATCATCATTTAAGTCCAGTTGAGTGGTATCATTTAAATATACCAATTGAACAACAAGGTAATTTATCTAATCTCATAGTTAATGGTTATCCAGCCATACAAGATGGTAGGACTGTTTATGTAGCAGCAACTGATGTTAATATTGATAATGAAATGTATAGTGAAATTTACTCAGATATTTACCTCATATCATATAATTCTAAGGCTGAACCTGTAACTATTAATATTTATAATCAATTAATAGACAGATGGCAATTTAATACCAATATTAGTGAAGATGATAAGGATAAGCTAATTAGAGATTTAAAGAGATTAAATGATTTAACCTATATTCAAGCTTTACTTGGTCAATATCATTCTAAAAATAATACTTATCCTGTTTTGTCAGGAGGAACCTTCTTAGCTGGGATGAGTACTTCTAAATGGCCTTCTTGGAATGAAACCTTTGGTCCTGTTTTAAATGCTTCACTCCCAGTTGATCCAATTAATATGTTTAATGCTTGTGCTGATTGTACTTTAGATACTGACCCTAATTGTGATAATTATGATCTTAATACATGTTGGAATGAAGAAGCTAATGGCGGGCAAGGTAGTTTTGCTTGTGACGCTGGATCATATTTCTATCGTTATCAGTATGCATATGGTCAATCTCCTGATTATTTCTTAGCTGCTAAAATGGAATTTCCATATCCAACTGATAATGTAAATATTTGGCAACCTAATTTTAATGATACTCATTTAGAATTAAGTACTCTTAATGTTTCAGGTTGTGGTCCTGAAGTTTTAGGTTCATTTTGTGGTAATGGTGTAGTTGAAGGTAATGAATCATGTGAATCAGGACAGTTCCTTAATTTATGTGGTTATGATCATCAGTATAATAATCCTCAGTTTGCTGGTTGTGTAAATTGTAGTTGGGAAATGCCTAATCAAATTAATTGTGATGGTTGGTGTGGTGATGATGTATTAAATGGAGATGAACAATGTGACGGTATAGATACTACACCAGGTATAATATGTAATCCTAATTGTACCTTACCTCCTTCTTGTGGTGATGGCATTATTCAAATAAGTTTAGGCGAACAATGTGATGAGAGTAATCTTGGTAATTGGGGTTGTACTAATCAGGGAAATCCAAGTTGTGATAGCTCTTGCCAAGTAAGTTGTGATAGTGGAGAAGCGTATCAAGGTACTTGTGGTAATAATATTAGGGAAGAAAATGAAGAATGTGACGGTATGGATAGACCGCCCCATACAATTTGTAGTGGTTCTTGTACGGTAAGTTGTGATTCAAATACTGATGTTAGTGATCAAATAGTAGATTATATCTATTCTGCTTGTGATAATTCAATGACTGATTTAGATGGTTGTGAAGTTAATTTATTATCTGATGAATATAATTGTAATTCATGTGGTAATAGTTGTTACTCTGGGTTAACTGATAATAATCAATATACTTTAGTTGAATGTGTTCAATATCTAACAAATCAAGGTGTAAGCTTTGCTGAATGTTCATATGGTTGTAATCCGTATAGTACATATTTAAATTGTGATTATTTACCTGCTGGTTGTGAATCAAATTATTTAACAGATGTAAATAATTGTGGTAGCTGTGGTTATGTTTGTAGTTCAGATAATGCAGAGCAACCTTATCCTGGTGGGGATAATACCGTTTATTTATGTGAGAATGCTGAATGTGATTTTACTTGTTTAAATCCTCAATATCAAAGTTGTGATGATGTTTTTGGCTGTGAAACTGATTTATATAATGAT
>CAZSGB010000013.1:0-12684 GCA_964606355.1 uncultured Gammaproteobacteria bacterium
GGTTCGAGCGAAATCGTAAATATACTCCAAACAAAAAACTCTTAAAATATTTTAATAGTTTTTTGTTTGGAGGCCTGGATCGGATTCGAACCGATGAATAGCGGTTTTGCAAACCGATGCCTTACCACTTGGCTACCAGGCCTAACTTTAATATATATCAAATATATGAATAATAATCAAGGTAAAAAAATGGGTGATCTAGTTGATCACCCGTTAAATCTTTTGCCTCAAAATCGTACCATAGTAAAGGAAGGATCTGGGGAAATATTGTTCCATTAACCGATCAAATGGTTCTGAAATCTCAGCCTTCAACTGAAGCTTCTTTTCATCGCTTAATTCGCCCTCTACCAAGACAATAGGCCTTATCCCTGAACAATATCCCTCCAAAATATTTACTGTTAAGTATCTCTCCACAATATTGTCATCTAATACATATTCATATGCTAATAAAACATCTTTCCAGGTTTCAGAATTAAGAAAAATGCGTTTAATATCCAAGACTATTGCCTTTTTCTTGCTTTCAGATAGTCCATTTATTTCATGAATATCAACATAAAAACTTAACATCTCTATCTCCTTTATCAATTTACGTTAAGAAGACATAATATCATAAAATGATCTCTAAATCAATACTTAGCAATAATCATTAAAAAATGATAAAATAGGCATATGAAACAAGCTTTACTTATTGTTGATGTTCAGAATTATTTTATCAACAAATACACTCAAAAAATACCTAATTTAATAAAAACCTTAATAGAAGAAAATAGTTTTAAAACTATTCTTTTTTCGCAATTTATAAATACTCCCAATAGCTTATTTGTTAGTGAATTAAATTTTACGGGTTGCTTTAAGTCCCCTTACATTGATATTGTAGATGATTTAAAATCATATTTAAAACAAGATAATCTTTTTACTAAATGTGCCTATTCTGTCTTTACTAACCCTAAATTTGAATCCTATTTAAAAAAAAATAAAATAGATGAATTAGTACTGGTCGGCTTAGATACTGATTACTGTGTTTTAGCTGACGCTTTTAATGCCTTTGACAAGGGTTACAAAATAACTGTGATATCGAATTGTACTAGTAGTTATACTTCTGGCCCAGAAGGTGCAAAAAACGCTTTAAACATATTAAAAAATATTGGAACAATAATATGACATTATCTATCTTTCAACTCTTCTATCTCTTTGTTACGGGCTTACTCTTAGCCCTGCTTGAAATCGAAATTGAAGACGAAAATGGTTGGGCTAAAAATTTGCCTACTAAAAGATTCAAAACCAAATTAATGCTGAAACTTGGTAAAGAGTTAACGGGCTATCATTTAGCTCTACAAACTTTACTAATACTATTTTTCCATTTACCCTTAGTTTTAAATAATAAATTTAATTTAGACTTAGAAATAATAATTCTAACTCAATATGCTTTATTTATAGCTTATTGGGATTTTATGTGGTTTGTACTAAATCCGAAATTTAGACTTAAAAATTTTAAGAAGGGAGGCGTCCCTTGGCATCAAACTTGGTTTATAGGCTTACCAATTGAATATTGGCTTGCTACTTTCATCTTTATCTTCTTACCAATTATTACCTTTGGTTGGCCTTACTTGATAATTCAGCTAAACTATTTAATTACTTATTTAATATTTATAATATTAACTATACTATTCTTCTATCTATTCTTTAAGAAAAGACTTTAATATGGCTAAACAAGATAAATTCATAATAATAGATGGTAACGCTCTCTTACATAGAGCTTGGCATGCCCTACCTCCCATGACTACCTCTGATGGAACGTTAGTTAATGCCGTCTATGGCTTTACTTCAATTCTTTTAAAAATCATTAAAGAGTTAAGGCCTGATTATTTATGTGCTGCCTTTGATAGAAAAGGCATAACTTTACGGGCAGAAGAATTTAAAGAGTACAAAGCTCAACGTAAAAAACAACCTGATGAATTATATGCCCAAATACCTATTATTGAAGAAATTTTAAAAGCTTTCAATATTCCTGTTATTGATTCTCTAAAAGAAGGTTATGAAGCTGATGATGTCATTGGTAGTGTAATCACTAGTTTAAGGAATAAAAATATTAAATGTATTATTGTCACTGGTGACTTAGACGTACTTCAATTAGTTGATGACAAAACAGAAGTTTTTACTCTTAAAAAAGGTATTAGTGATACTATTACATATACCCCAAATACTGTTTATGAAAGGTATTCTTTAAAGCCAGAACAATTAATCGATTTTAAAGCTTTACGTGGTGATCCTTCTGACAATATACCTGGAGTTAAAGGCATTGGTGAAAAAACAGCCACAGAGCTCATTAAAACCTTTAAATCGCTTGATGGTCTTTACCAAGGTATTACTAAGAATGATAAAAAGTTAAAAGACTTTAAAGAAAGAATTATTAAATTATTAAAAGATAATACTAAAGATGCTATTTTAAGTAAAAAATTAGTTACGATTGAAACTAATTTACCAACTAATTTTAAATTAAAAGATACCGCTATAACAGGTTTTGATGTTAAAGAAATAGTTAGATTATTTAGTAAATTAGAATTTAATAGTTTACTGACAAAGATACCTAAATCAATGACTGGCAATATTAATCTAGCGCCTAAACAGCATCAAATGGAGTTTGCTAAAATTGAAACTAAACCACAAAATACTGAATTTACTTATCAATTAATTGATACTGATAATAAATTTAATGACTTTTTAAATAAATTATCTGAAGTTAAAGAGTTTAGTCTTGATACTGAGACTACTTCACTACATATTTGGCAAGCCAAGCTTTTAGGTCTGAGCTTTTCCTGGAAATCAGATGAAGCTTACTTTGTAATATATAAAGAAAAATATTTAAATGCATTAAGACCTATTTTAGAAGATGAATCAATTAAAAAAGTAGGTCATCATTTAAAATATGATTACGGTATTCTTTCTAATTATGACATACATATTCAAGGCATATCCTTTGATACCTTGCTCGCTGCCTATCTCTTAACCTCTGGAAGTAGAAACTTAGATTTAGACAGTTTAGTTTTTGCTGAATGTGGTCATAAGATGCAAAGTATTGAAGAGTTAATTGGACCTAGAGGTAAAAATCAGTTAACCATGGATCAAATAGATATTAATCAATTAGCCTGGTATGCTGGTGAAGATGCTGATTTTACTTTAAAATTAGCTGCTAAACTAAAACCAAGACTTGATGAGATAGCTGATCTATGGCTTTTACAAAAAGTAGAGATACCTTTGATACCCGTACTTTCTAAAATGGAAAAAGAAGGTATTTTAGTTGATAAAACTTTTTTAAAAAAATTAGATAAAAAGTTTACTCAAGAAATAAAAAGTATTGAAAAAAAGATATATAAAATAGCAGATTCTGAATTTAATATTGCTTCTCCCCTACAATTAAAAGAAATACTATTTACTAAATTAAATATTTCTTCAAATGGTTTAAAAAAAACTAAAACTGGTATTTCTACAGCAGCAGGTGAACTTGAAAAAATGAAGAACAGGCATATTATCATACCTTTAATCTCTCAGTTTAGAGAATACTCTAAGTTACAAAATACCTACACCCGTGCTCTTCAAGAAGATTTAGATGGTAATAATAGAGTGCATACTACTTTTAATCAAACTATTACAGTTACTGGCAGATTATCAAGTTCTAATCCCAATTTACAAAATATTCCCATTAGAACTGAATTAGGTAGAGAAATACGTAAAGCCTTCATTGCTTCAAAAGGTTATGAATTAATTAGCGCTGATTATTCTCAAATAGAACTTAGGGTTATTGCTTCTTTGTCTGGTGACAAAAAAATGATTTCTTACTTCAAGCGTGGTGATGATATTCATCGAAGAACCGCTGCTAATATTAATAAGAAAGCGATGAAAGATATTACTTTTGATGAAAGATACGCTGCTAAAGAAATTAATTTCGGCATCATTTACGGTTTAGGAGCAAGGGGTCTTGCTCAACGCACTAACTTGGATCAAAATGAAGCTAAAAAATATATTGAAGAATACTTTAAAGTACATCCAACTATTAAAAAATGGTTGGAAGAAACTAAAATTAAAGCCGGTGACTTAGGTTACGTTGAAACCTTACTAGGCAGGCGTAGATATTTGCCTGAGATTAACTCAGGCGTACAGATGATTAAAGCTAGTGCTGAAAGAATGGCTACTAACGCTCCTATTCAGGGTACCGCGGCTGATCTTCTTAAAATGGCTATGATTGAACTGGATAGAGAATTAGGAAAGATTTCAAATAAATCAAAAATGCTTTTAACTGTGCATGATGAAGTGGTCTTTGAAGTACCAAAAAAAGATGTAAGTAAAGTCTCTAAATATATTAAGAATAAAATGGAAAATATTTATAAATTAAAAGTACCAGTTAAAGTAGATATTCACTCTGGTCAAAATTGGGGGGAATGTAAGTAATGCTTTTAACAGTTCATGCTTCAGTAGGTATTTACATTGGCACTGTAATAGCTAACCCCTGGTTAGCATTTATTACCGCTTTAATTTCTCATTTAGTTTTAGACGTCATACCCCATGGTGATCAAAATATTGCCAAAGAAGCGGAAAAAAAAATAACTAAGCTTAGCATTATCGCTTCTATTGATATGCTAGGTGTTTTAATTTTAAGTTATTTCTTAATTTTTAATTACTTAACCTTATCCCCAGCCATTATCCTTGGTATTATTGGTTCAATCTTACCGGACTTTATTTGGGGATTTTATGAATTAACTAGAATCAAAATATTGGGTTGGATTTCTAATAGAATACTTACTTATTTCCACGAATTATTACATTTTAAAGTATCATTCCCTGTTGGTATGATAATACAAATAATTACCCTCTTATTCTTCATATTTCTAATGATTGGACAATAAAATATATTATGTTAAACTATTATCACCTAATATGATTTTATTTATTTGGGGTGAAGATAGTTATAGATCTCACCTAAAATTAAAAAGTATTCGTGATAAGTTCAAAGAAGAAAGAGACCCTAATGGTTTTAATGTTGTTGTGCTTGAAGGTGATAAATTTGATTTAGAGAAATTTAATAACGCTGCTGTTCAGCAGGGTTTTTTAGTAAACAAAAGGTTAATAATTATCAAAAATTTTTTAATTAATAAACCAAATAAAGAATTAGTAGATAATTTATTAGAAATCTTAGAAAGAATAAAAACAAATGAAAACATCTTTGTTTTCTATGAACAAGGCATTCCGGATAAAAGAAGCAAGTTATTCAAATATTTAATTAGGGATAAAAAATATTCTCAAGAATTCCCCTTACTAACTCCTTTTGAACTTAATAACTGGGTTAAAAATTATGTTAAAGATAATGATAGTAAGATAGAAAAAAAAGCTATTGATTTGTTAATTAGCTTTGTGGGGAATAATTTATGGCAACTTAGTAATGAGCTCAATAAATTAATCGCCTACAAAAATAAAGGAATAATCTTAGAAAAAGATATCAAAGAATTAGTACAGTCTAAACTTGATGAAAATATCTTTGGCCTAGTAGATGCAATATCAAATAATAATAAAAGTTTAGCTTTAAAATTATTAACCGAACAATTTGAAGTTGGTTTAAATGAAGTCTATATCTTTTCTATGATTACAAGACAATTTAGAATTCTTTCTATTCTAGCCTCTCTTTCAAGCCAAAAATTAAGTGAAGTAGCCATGGTAACTCAAACTAAATTACACCCCTACGTAGTTAAAAAGTTATTACCTATTTCTCGCAAATTTAATTTAAAAAGATTACAAGAGATATATTGTAAATTAGTAGCCATAGATTTAAAACTTAAGTCTACATCTTTGCCGCCTCAAACATTAATTGATCTCTTTATTCAACAAATCTAAAATCCCTCAAGTTTGAGGGATTTTAGATTATTAAATATCTTATTTCTTTTCTACTTTTTTAGTTTTCTTAGCAAGTCTTGATTTCTTACGATTAGCGACGTTCCTTTTTAACCAACCTGACTTAGCCGCCTTATCAACAGCTTTTTGATACTTACGAGTTAATTCTTTTAATTCATCAAGTTTACTATTATCAATAGCTTTAATGGCTTTTTTAAGAAGTTCTCTAATATTTCTCTTTTCATTTGCATTCTTGATTCCTATTTTCTTAGAACGTTTTAAATCTTTAATAGCTGCTTTTTTTACTGGCATAAATGTAATTTAATGATTATAATTAAGTAAGACGATACTAACATATTAATTAAAATAAATCAAGTATTATATGATATTTGAATATATTTCTTATCAAGAACAACTTAAAATAGTAGAAGATCTATATAATCTATCTGATTCTATCGAGGCTACCGAGCGCTTAGAAAAAGAATATGGTATTAAGATAAAATATGGTAAATCAGTTAGACTTAGACCCTTTGCTAGACAATTAAACAATACTAGATTTTATAACGATCAAATAGAAAAAGCTATTTTAAAACATTCTGGACATAAAATTGATTTATTACGCTTATAATTTCTCTCATATGGATCAGGAAAAAATAAATTATAGGAAAACGGCGACTACTGATATTAAAATTGATAAAATTGGGCAGGGTAGCCTCTATACTCAGGGAGCATATGGTGGCCGATCAGGCAATCGAGACTGGGGCCTTAAGGGTCAGTTATTTAATTTTAGAAAAAGAGGTTTAAAAACAGGCGAAACTAGAAACTTATCAAAGGATAATCTGACGGACATGGAAAAACTAATTTCCCAACGCTTAGAAAAGCATCCTAAAAGATATTCCGCCATAATAACTCGTAGGGATAAAAAAGCTATTATGAGAAGGGCTGAGGAGCTGGTTAAAACTGAAGAAAGTAACTTTACCCGACAAGACAAAAGTGATTTAAAAAACATAGTTAGTACTATGCAAGAAAAAAGTCGACGGGTCATTAAACCACCGTCTTTAAATAGAACCAGTCAGTTAAATAATGAAGAGCAAAGTACTATCAGCAATATTAATGAATTTCTGGTAGATTAACTTTTCATACAATACTTATTTATTACATCTATAGCCTTTAAAGGCTTTATTCTACACTTCTCATAATTCTCTTTAGTAAGCTTATTTACTTTAACTGAATCGCTAAGTTTAAACTTATAAATAGCGGTTCTTTTTAAATCTTCTAAATATGCACCTACCTTTAACACTTTACCAAGATCATGAGCTAAGCTTCTAATATATGTACCTGTACTACACTTAACCCTTATCTTAAATATATCTTTTTTAAAAAATAATAACTGAATATCATATATTTCTATTTCACTAGCACTTCTTTTAATATTTACCCCCAGTCTGGCTAGATCATATAATTTTTGGCCATTTATTTTCTTAGCTGAAAACATGGGTGGTATTTGTTTTTGCTTACCAATAAACCTATTCAATGCTTTTTCTAATTCTTCTTTTTTAACATTAACTTCTTTTTTAACATTAACTTCTTTTTTATCCTCTAACTTACCTTCCTTATCATAAGTACTAGAAGTCATGCCTAATTTAATTGTGGCTTCATATTCTTTAGGTAAGAGATCAAAAATATTAACCAGCTTAGTAGCTTTAGAAACTGCACATATTAAAAGTCCTGTAGCCATGGGATCTAAAGTGCCCGTATGCCCTATTTGTTTGATACCTAAATTATTTCTTAACTTAGCAATGACATCATGAGAAGTCCAAGTTTCTTCTTTATCAATTAAAACAAAACCTGCTTCTTCATCAAGATAAGCATTACCTAATCTTTTACTTTTACAAACATCCTTTTTAAAAGGTTCTAACTCTTCTATCTTGTAATGAAGAGGTAGATGAATTCTTAAATCGTACAAGCCTTGAACATAGAAATGCTGATCATAACCTAAAGCAACAATATCAGGTTTTTCTTCTTTAATTACTTTGTAAGGATCTTTTAAATCACCCAAAACTACTTTGTCAACTGACTTTAAACTCTTTAAATAATTTAATCTCTCCTTTTCCTTAAAATATGGTTTGAACCCTTTATTCTTCTTAACGTTTTTATCACGAGCAATAACCACAATTAAAAAATCACCTAGTTTTTTAGCTTGTTTAATAACATCAATATGACCAGGGTGAAAAAAATCAAATGTACCAGTTATTAAAACTTTCTTCATATTCGTATATATATTGTATATTACTTAGTAAATTTAACAAGCTTTTTGCTCTTGTTTTAACCACAGACATTTGTCGGTTCGTTAATTGATAATAATTGTAACATTTCATTCGGAGTTTTTCCATTTAATCCGCAATGTTCTTTGTTGTTGTAAACATTATTCCATAAACTAATTTTTGTTTCCAAATCTTTTAAGTTTTTGAATTTGTTTCTTTCATAAAACATCTCTTGATCCGTCCTATGTGACCTTTCAACCTTACCATTTTGAGCCGGTTTGCCCGGATCAATCAAATAATGAATGACGCTGTATTTTTGACACATTAGATCAAAATCGTGCAGTCTTGGGTTCATAGGGTCCGAACTTTTAAGATATCCCGTGTATCTATTGGTAAAATTACTGCCGTTATCTGTTTTAACGGCTCTGATTCTAAATGGAGCGACATCAATCAATTTTCTTAGAAATCTTATTGAACTGAAATTTGAATAATCATTGTAAATTTTCAAGTACCTCCACTTACTCGCGCAATCAATGGCCGTTAATTGATAATATTGTTGATTCTTAAGTGAAATAACTTTTTGACACTTAACAGAGCTCGCGGTATTACCATGAGCTCTTTTTTATTTCTTTAACTTCTTAATCTGATCTCTAAGTATTGTAGCTTTTTCAAATTCTAAATTTTCAGCTGCTAATTTCATTTGATTCTCTAAATCATAAATTAACATGTCTTTTTCTTCTTTAGGTATTTTCTTAATATCTTTAATCTTTGTCTCTTTTACTTCACTAAATCTAGCTTCAACCTCTTTTTCAATACCTTTAGGTATTATCTTATTCTTTATATTATATTCTTCTTGTATTTTTCGTCTTCTCTTAGTTTCCTCAATAGCTCTTTTCATGGAACCAGTTAAGTTATCTGCATACATAATTACCTGACCATTAATATGCCGAGCAGCTCTACCCATAGTTTGAATTAAAGTTGTTTCTGATCTTAAAAAGCCTTCTTTGTCAGCATCAAGTATAGCTACTAAGGATACTTCTGGTAAATCAAGGCCTTCCCGAAGTAAATTAATACCAACTAAAACATCAAATTTACCAAGTCTTAAATCTCTAATTATTTCAATTCTATCTAAAGTCTCTACTTCGGAATGTAAATACTGAACTTTAACTTTTAAATCACTCAAATAATCCGTTAGTTCTTCAGCTAAGCGTTTAGTTAGGGTAGTCACCAAAACTCTTTGCTTTTTATTAGTTCTTTTTTTTATTTCATTTAACAAGTCATCTATTTGATACTTAGTTTTCCTGACTTCAATAGCTGGATCAAGGAGTCCTGTTGGGCGTATTACTTGTTGAGCAATCGCTGAATTCTTTTCGTTTATTTTTTTCTTTAAATCAGGGTAATTTACTAACTTTTTAGTTCTGCCTTGTATTTCTATATCTTTGGTCTTAACGCCTGATTTATGATACTCATAACCAGCCGGGGTAGCCGAAACATAGATTACTTGATTAATCTTTTTTTCAAATTCATTAAATTTAAGGGGCCGGTTATCAAGGGCTGACGGTAATCTAAAACCATATTCAATTAAATTCTCTTTTCTTGCTTTGTCACCATTATACATACCATTTATCTGGGGAATAGTCATGTGTGATTCATCAACAAAAAGTAAGAAATCTTTAGGAAAGTAATCGATTAAAGTTTCCGGTGCTTGACCTTCTTTTCTCCTGGTCAAATATCTTGAATAATTTTCAATACCATTACAATAGCCAACTTGCATCATTATTTCTAAGTCATATTTAGTTCTTTCTTCAAGACGTTGAGCTTCAATTAACTTATTTTTCTCCTTAAAATATGTTATTTGCTTCTCCATGTCACTTTCAATTTCTTTAATTACCTTTTTAATAGTACTTTCAGGTGTAACAAAATGCTTTACTGGGAATAGTACTATATTATCTAATACTTCTTTTTTTCTACGAATTAAAAAATTAGTTTTAGTTATTTTTTCTATCTTGTCACCATAGAATTCTATTTTAATAATCTCCTCACTTGATTCTACGGGAAAGACTTCGATAGTGTCACCTCTTACTCTAAAGGTGCCTCTTTGAAATTCAATTTCATTTCTTGTAAATTGTACCTTAACTAATTTTTTTAAAAAATCTTGAATACTTATCTTTTCATTAACTTTTAATTTAACTGAGAGATCGTTATAGAATTCCTTGGAACCTAAGCCATAGATACAAGAAACTGAAGCTACAATGATAACATCTGTTCTGGAAAGTAATGAATTAGTTGAAGCATGCCTTAATCTATCGATTTCTTCATTAACTTCAGTTTCTTTTTCAATGTAAGTATCTGATCTAACAATATATGCTTCTGGTTGATAATAATCATAATAGCTAACAAAGTAATGGACAGCATTATCTGGGAAAAATCTTTGAAATTCAGAAGCGAGTTGCGCAGCTAATGTTTTATTATGTGAAATAATTAAAGTAGGTTTTTGTTGCTTAGCTATAATATTGGCCATAGTAAACGTTTTACCAGAGCCTGTTACTCCAAGTAAGACTTGGCTTTGATAACCTTTCTTTAAACCATTATTTAGCTTAAGGATTGCTTGAGGCTGATCACCAGTTGGTTTAAATTTAGATCGTAATTTGAATCTATTCATAGAGTAAGATTTATATTATCACTATATGGAATATTGATCAATTACATTGATTTTTTACGCTAAACTTGATAAAGTATTAATATTATTATTAACATTCTAATATGAAAGAACAATTAGAACAACCTACAGAAACGCCTGAACTTCTTGCTGAAAAAATACAAAGTGAAGGAATGCAAAGAATTGGTGAGCGATATATTAATATATTTTATAACAAAGCCTTACGTGAATTAAATCAGGACAAAATTAATCCTATAGATTTTGAATACTATGATAAAGAAATGATTAGTAAGGATAATCAGTATGTTAAGATAATGAAAGAAAAATTCAGACAAAGTAACAGTAGAGAGGAAAATATATCATTAAAATTCGCCACTATCTTAGAAGCTATCATTAACAAACATATTACCCTTAGTAATTGGCTCGGTGAAAATGCTTATTCTAGACAAGCTAGTGATTTTGATAATTTAATAAATGGTATTGATACTATTGTTGAATTTGAAACGAAAAAACCAAAATCAACTTCACATTTAGGTTTAGCCATGGATGTTACATTTTCTAATCATCTATCAAGAAAAATTGATCGTATTAAAAAGGAAATAGATCAAGGTAAATTACCTGAAATTAAGTATTTTGAATCAGATATTGATCACACACAAGGTAGGGTTCAAAATGTTCCACGGGTTGTTATTGCTTTTAATACAAAATCATTATCAGAATTAGCCGCTCTTTGGATATAAAACAAAAATGACGAACTAGCAAATCACCCTGCACAATTATTAATTATTGAAGAAATCCTATTACAACTAAGAACTTACAAAGAATACGCTATCTCTCAAGGGAAAGATAATATTGCTAAACGCTATGAGAGGTCAATCCAAATAATCAAAAATATTAAACAGGAAAAACAAAGATTAAATACGGAGACACAAAAACATCAAGATACTTCATACAAAAACAACTCTGCCTTCACTAATCTTAAACATTATCTTAGAGTATTTAGTTAAAATTACTAAAATAGAAAATTTAGTTACAGTCTTTTTAAGATTGATTTTTTACTTTAAATTTGCTATTTTATATATATTACATTATATAAATTAGTTGACAACTTTAATAATAAATTATAATATGAAGTTGTAAACAATCTTCCCTATTCATATGGATATTAGAAAAATAATATTAGATGAAATAAATAAAAAAGGCAAAGTAAAAGTTGCCGATATTATTAATATTACAAAATTTTCTCGTACCTATATTAATCGCTTTTTAAAAGAGCTTCAAGAAGACGGTCAAATCATATTACTTGGAAAATCTAATCAAGCTCACTACATTAAAGCAGATAAAAAAGCAATTAATGAGGCTAAAACTAAAATTAATAAGATAAACAAAATATTATTAAATGAAAATTTAGCTGAGGATTTAGTATTAAAACAAATTAAAGATAATACTGGAATATATATTAACCAAAAAAATAATATTATTGATATATTAGATTATTGCTTTTTAGAAATATTAAATAATGCTATAGAACATTCTCAGTCAAAAAATATAAATATAAAATTTGAAAAAAATAATAATGTTTTTAAATTTAAAATAATTGATACAGGCATAGGTATTTTTAATAACATAATGTTAAAAAAGAATTTAAGTAATCAACTTGAAGCTGTTCAAGATTTACTTAAAGGTAAACAAACTACTTCACCTAAAAAACATTCAGGAGAAGGTATTTTCTTTACCTCTAAATTAGCTGATGTTTTAACTATTGAATCTTCTACAAAAAAATTGATATTTAATAATCTAATAAATGATATATTTATCAATGAAATTAAGAAAACTACTGGTACTAAAGTTACTTTTACTTTAAGTCTAAATTCAAAAAAT
>CAZSGB010000014.1:0-12505 GCA_964606355.1 uncultured Gammaproteobacteria bacterium
GGATTAACGCCAAATGAAGCGTTAAAAAAGGTGCCAAAAGTCCGTGCCTAAAACATTTACTTGAAATATGTCTTAAAAAATGTTATCTTTTTTATATTGTAAAATTATGTTAAATAAGACCTTAGAGAAAACATTACTTTGGATTATCTACCTTGGTTCGTTAGCTATTGTTTTTGTACCTTTAATTATTGTACCATACTCATATTTTCCATATATAATGATTAAAATGATTATTTTGAGAACAATAATTGAAGTTGTCTTTTTAAGTTGGTTAGTTCTAATGTTGTATAAACCAGAGTATCGACCTCAAAGAACTAGCCTTTTTTATTTAGTCAGTGGTTTTCTAGTAGTTTGGTTATTAGCTACTTTATTTAGTTCTAGTTTTATAAAAAGTTTTTGGGGCAATTATGAAAGAATGGGTGGTTTTTTCAATTACTTACATTACTATTTATGGTTTATTGTTTTAATTGGTGTTTTAAAAAATATTAAACATTGGTATCGTTTATTACTTGGATCATTAATAGCTAGTGTTTTAATTTGTTTATATTCCTTAGTTCAAAGACTTGGTTTAGGTATTACTTTTCAATCAGGCTTAGCCAGGGTAAATGGAACGATTGGTAATGCTGCTTATTTAGCTGCTTATACTTTAATACACGCTTTTATTGCTTTATATTTTTATATTAAATCGAATAAATTATATTTAAAAATATTATATTTTTTATCTTTCTTGTTACTCCTTTTAGTCATGTTTATGACTAGTACTCGTGGCGCAGCTCTCGGTTTCTTTATTTCAATAGTCTTATTTTTTATCTTTTCATTAATTTTTAAATTTTATAAAGAAAAAAAAGCTAGGTTACTAGTAATATTTTCTGGGTTAATTATTCTATTTAGTCTATTTATCCTGTTATTTAATAACTCTTCAATTATTACCGAGAATTCAGTTTTAAAAAGATTTCATAATGTTTCATTTACTGATAATACTATTCAAACACGTTTAATATCTTGGAAAGCCGGAACTCAAGCTTTTCATAATAATCTAATATTTGGAGTTGGTCCAGAGAATTATAATGTAGCATTTAATCAATATTTTACTCCTGATTTTTATCTATATACTGGTAGCGAGGTTTGGTTTGATAGAGCCCATAATACTCTAGTCGATATGATGGCTATGCTCGGAATATTTGGCATACTTGGTTATTTAAGTTTATTTGCTTTTATTCTATATATTATTTATCAATTTTACAAAAAACAAGGCTTTGCAATGAATATGGTTATTTTATCCTTACTCTTTATAGCTTACTTTGTTCAAAACATATTTGTTTTTGATTCGATGAATACTTTTATCATTTTTTTTATGTTACTGGCCTTTGTTGATTTCTTAGATAGGTTAAATAAAAATAAAGTTAAAAGTGAAGAAAAGGTTACTAAGTTTAGTAAAATACCTCCTGTAATATTTTTAGTTTTAATAATTATAATATTTATTAGTTCAGTCTTTGGTATCCAACTTAAACAAGTTAAAGCTAATCGTTTTACTTATGATGGATTTTTAGCTCAAAATAATCCATTAAATACTAGTAATCCAAAAGAAGGCTTTAATGAGTTTTATAATAATTTAAAAAATGCGATTGAGATTGCTATTAATCCTATTGATCCCATTAATATCTTAACCCAGGGTATGTCAGATATGGTAGCTAAGTATAGTGAATTAATTGATCATGATTTTTTAAACAATGCTTACTTAGATACAATAAAGTTAGGAGAGAAAGCCATAGAACTTGATCCTAAAAATGTTTACAATTATCTTTTACTTAGTAAGATATATAATTCGTATGCTGAATTTAGTCGCGATTCATTATATTTAAATAAAAATATTGATTTGTTAACTGAAGCAAAAAAATTAAGTCCTTCTCGTGTTAGATTATATTGGTCCGAAGCTCAAACCTATTTAATAGCTGGCGAATATGATAAAGCTATAGATTTAATGAATCAGAGTATTGATTTAGTCGAAGGCATAGCTGATTCTCATTGGTCTTTATATTTAATATATTCTAATCTTGGTAGATTTGAAGAAGCAAAAGTTTCTGCTGAAAAAGCTGTTAAATATGATATGTATTTAACTAAACCTGGGGATATAAAAAATTTAGTTGCTTTGTTACAAGATAGTGCTGAAAATAAAGTTTTAGAAAAATTATATCACCGTGCAGTAGGAGTAAGTCCAGAAGTATTTGGTTATTATGAAAGAGCTTTTCCTGTTTATATGGATTTAGTACCTAAATATAAAGAAGAAAATCCAGAATACAAAGAACGTGGCTTGTATATTTTTAATATAGGTTTAAATAAATTGCCTGAAGAAAATAAAGAACAAATCCTTTATTGGATAAGTCAATTAGAATCTCTTTAATGTATGAAAAGTAAAAAAATAATTATACTCTTAATAATAGTTTCTTTTTTTTGTACTTCAAATCTTTTAGCTTATGATGTTATTCCTAATGATCCAGAGTTAGAAACTTTATATTATTTAGGTAATATTTATGCTTTAGAAGCTTGGGAGATTAATGAGAAAAGCCCAGAGGTAGTAGTAGCTGTTATTGATACGGGCGTTGATATCTATAATCCAGATTTAGAAGGTAACTTATGGATTAATGTTGATGAAATTAAAGCTGATGGCGTAGATAATGATCATAATGGTTACATTGATGATTATTATGGTTGGGATTTTATTATTAATTCTCCAGATCCACGGCCTAAGTTTCATACTTTAAAAAATAAAATAGGTATAATACACGGTACGATTGTAGC
Organism: uncultured Gammaproteobacteria bacterium; assembly: GCA_964606355.1. GTDB lineage: Bacteria > Patescibacteriota > Patescibacteriia > UBA1558 > UBA10009 > CAZSGB01. Next base: position 2,800 of record CAZSGB010000014.1, read on the forward strand.
TGGGGTTATTGGTGCTCGGGGAAATAATAATTTTGGAGTAACTGGTTTAACTTGGGAAACTAAGATTATGTCCCTTCGGGCTTTAGACGCTGTTGGCTCTGGAGATATGTCTTATGCTATTCAAGCTATCTATTATGCTGTAAATAATGGCGCAGATATTATTAATTTAAGTGTTGTTGGAGATTCATATCACGAAGACTTGGAAAAAGCTATTAAATATGCTTATGATCATAATGTGGTTATTGTAGCAGCTGCAGGAAATAATGCTGATGAAGAAGCTCAAATGGATTTAGATCTTTCACCTAAGTATCCAGTTTGTATTGATTCTAATCGTAATTATGTACTTGGTGTTGGTTCTGTTGATCCTGATGATGTGAAATCATATTTTTCATATTATGGTTCAGGGTGTATTGATTTAATGGCACCTGGAGAATATATATATAATTTAAGAGTCTATGAACCTATTTTGTCTGATTATCAAGAATATTTTGGTGGCTATTACTCTGGGACTTCTATGTCAGCGCCCCTTGTTACTGGTACAGCTGCTCTCATTAAAGGCATGAGACCTGAACTTCTAAATTATGAAATATATGATTTAATTAAAAATAATACGGATAATATTGATAATATAAATTTAAACTATAAGAATAAATTAGGAACTGGCAGGTTAAATACATATAAAGCCTTACTGGCTGCTCAAGATTTTCAATCAGAAGTTATGACTGTTTTATTAGCACCTAAAATGGGGTATTTACCAGAGATTAGAACATTAAATAATGAAGGTCAGATTATAAATAGCTTTTTAGCTTACTCGGATAATTTTTTTGGTGGCGTTAATATAGCTTTAGCTGATATTGATCATAATGGGATTAAAGAGATAATTACTGGCGCCAGGACTTCTGGTGGACCACATGTTAGAGTATTTAATGAGAATGGTGAATTATTAAAACAATTTTTTGCTTATCAGCAGTCATTTAGTGGCGGAGTTTTAGTTGAGGCTGGAGATATTGATAATGATGGAGAGATTGAAATAATTACTGCTCCTCAAATAAATGGTGAACCTTTAATTAAAATATTTAATTTAAATTTAGAATTAGAACAAGAGTTCTATGCTTTTAATAAATTACATAGACAAGAACTAAATTTAACACTTAGTGATGTTAATGGTGATAAAATTCCAGAGATCGTAGTTAATTCAGGAGAAATAGTAAAAATATTTACGGCTACGGGTAAATTAATTAATACTTTTAATGTAGACGTTAAGAATTTATCTAATGATGTCAGAGTAGTTGCTAGTGATCTTTACAGCGATCCTCGAACTGAATTTGTTGTCATAGCCGGTAATACTGATGAAGCAGAAGTTAAAATATTTGGGCCTAGTGGTAATTTAGAGTATAGTTTTCAAGCTTTTAATGAATATGATTTAAATGACTTAGATATAGCGGTTGGTAATTTTAATAGTGGGCCAAGTAAAGAGATTTTGGTAATTAACAAGAATGTTATGAGAATATTTAATTTTGATGGTGAATTACTTGATGAATTTTATGTTGATTATCATAATCAAGGAGTAAATATTATATATTAATGAATATTGCCAAAAACCATATATTTAGGGTATAATATAGTTTGCTTTAATAGATTTTTACATAATTAATATTTAAAAATATGAATAAGAAAAAAAATATAATTGTCTTTGGGGGAGCTGGTTTTGTAGGCAGTCATTTATGTGAAGAGTTAGTAAAAAATAATCAGGTTTTCTGTGTTGATAATTTTAAAACATCTTCCATGGAGAATATTAGGTATTTGTTACAAAATCATAATTTTGTTTTTATTAAACATGATATTAACGAAGTACTTGATTTAGAGAGACAACCTGAGCTTAAAAGATTTAATATTAAAGTTTCGGGTATTTCTGAAGTATATAACTTAGCTTGTCCAACTAGTGCTAAGAATTTTGATGAATTTGTTCTTGATACTGTACTTAGTAATTCACAAGGTATTAAGAATATTTTAGATTTAGTTTTAAAATATGAAACTAAGTTATTACATGTTTCTTCAGCTGTGGTTTATGGATCACGTCAAAGTAAAGAAGCAGTTAATGAAGAGAACTTAGGTCAAGTTGATTTTTTAAGTCCAAGAGCTTGTTATGATGAAGGTAAAAGATTTGCTGAAACTTTGATTACAACTTATGGTAGGTATCATAAAAAGGACTTTAAAATTGCTCGATTATTTAGAACCTATGGTCCTCGAATGATGTTAAGAGACGGACAAATGGTTCCTGATTTCATATTAGATGCTTTAGATGATAAAGATTTAATAATCTTTGGTGATAAAAGATTTGAAACTTCCTTACTTTATGTAAGTGATGCAGTATCTGGATTAACTAAACTCATGGAATTAGAAGTGGGCGGAGCTTTTAATCTTGGTGATGCGGAAGCTATCTCTTTAACTAAAGTTGCGGAAACAATAATTAAAATGGCAGAATCTAAGTCTAAAATAGTTTACAAAGATCCTTTGATATTTATGACGCCTCTTTGTATTCCAGATATTTCTAAAGCTAAAGATGAATTAGGTTGGTTTCCACTTACTAAGCTAGAAGATGGCTTATATAAAACTTTAGAATATACTAAAGCTAATAAACAATTACTATCTTCTTAAATATTTAATATAATAATTATGAATAAATATATTTTTACTTCTGAATCAGTTACTGAAGGTCACCCTGATAAAGTATGTGATCAAATATCGGATTCAATTTTAGATGAATTACTTAAACAAGATCCAGAGTCTCATGCTGGCATTGAAGTTTTAGTAACTACTGGTTTAGTAATCGTGGCTGGAGAAATCAGAACTAAAGGATACGTTGATATAGCTGCTACAGCTAGAGCGGTTATTAAAGAAATTGGTTATGATAATGGTCAAATTGGATTTTCTAGTGATGATGTAGGAGTAATTGTCGCTATTGATGAACAGTCTCCAGATATTGCTCAAGGTGTTGATTCTGGTAAAGGCAAATTTAAAGAGCAAGGAGCAGGGGATCAGGGTTTAATGTTTGGTTTTGCTTGCCACGAAACTCCTGAATTTATGCCATTACCCATTATCTTAGCCCATAAAATGAGTAAGAGACTGGCTCAAGTCAGAAAAAACAAAACTTTAAAATATTTAAGACCTGATGGTAAAACTGAAGTAGCTGTGGAATACATTAATGGTAAGCCTACTCGTATTGATATCGTAGTTGTAGCCGCTCAACACGATGAAAATGTTAGTGAAAAGAAAGTAGAAAGAGATATTATTAAGCATGTTATAAAACCAATATGTCATAAATACCTTGATGCTAAAACTAAATTCTTTGTTAATGCTACGGGTAAATTTGTTAAAGGTGGACCACCAGCTGATGCTGGTTTAACAGGTAGAAAAATTATTGTTGATACTTATGGTGGACAGGGTAGTCATGGTGGTGGCTGTTTTTCTGGTAAGGATCCATCCAAAGTAGATCGTAGCGCATCATATATGGCTAGATACATTGCTAAAAATATTGTGGCTGCTGGTTTAGTAGATAAATGTGAAATTCAGCTCTCTTATGTTATTGGTCGGGCTTTACCAGTTAGTGTGATGATCAATAGTTTTGGCACGGGAAAAGTAAGCGATCAAAAATTAGAGGTGATTGTTAAAAAACATTTTCCCCTAAAACCTGCTGAAATTGTTAGACATTTAAAATTAAAACGTCCTATTTACAAAGTTACGGCTGCTTATGGTCATTTTGGTAGAAATGAATTTAGTTGGGAGAAAACTGATAAGGTAAATGTTTTAAAGAAATATTTATGAAAATCTTAGTTACCGGTGGAGCTGGTTTTATTGGTTCTCACTTGGTAGATAAATTAATAAGTTTGAAGCATAAAGTTGTAGTCATTGATAACTTGTCTTGTGGTAGGAGAGAATTTGTAAATAAAAATGCTAAATTTATTAAAATAGATATACGTAGTCATAAACTATTTGAGGTATTTAAGAAAGAGAGACCTCAAGTAGTTTTTCATTTAGCAGCTCAAAAAAGCGTACCTTTTTCTTTAAAGAATCCAACGCTTGATGCAGATATAAATATCAATGGTTCTTTAAATGTAATTGAATCTTCAATGAGTGTTAAAGTTAATAAATTTATTTTTATCTCAACGGGTGGAGCAATTTACGGCGAAACTAATATTTTACCTACGCCAGAAACTGCTGAAGAAAAACCCGATTCTCCCTATGGTAATGCTAAGTTAACAATTGATAACTATTTAAAAAATTATTACGCTCCTGTTAGAAATTTGGACTATACTTCTCTAAGACTTGCTAACGTCTATGGTTCGCGTCAAGATCCCTATGGTGAAGCTGGAGTTATTGCTATCTTTGTTTCTAATCTTTTAAAGAACAAACAATGCTATATTAATGGTACTGGTAAACAAACTCGTGATTTTGTCCATGTTGATGACGTAGTTAAGGCTTGTCTTAGAGCTATAAGTAAAGGTCAGGGGATATATAATATTGGAACTAGTAGAGAAATTTCAATCAGTGAGCTATATTCTAAGATAAGTAAGTTAACTAAAGAAAAGTCAGTAAAACATAGACTAGCGATTAAGGGTGAAGTAAAAAGGAGTGTCTTAAAAGTAAAAAAAGCTAAGAGAGAATTAAATTGGTTACCACAGATTAAATTAGAACAAGGTATTAAAAAAACTATTAATTATTTTAAATAATTTAATATACAAATTTATGAAAAAAGTAATTATCCTAATTTTAACCTTAACTTTAGTTATGTTAAAGCAGAAGATTTAGGTCAAAAATTAAAAGGAAAGATACTTTTACAAGTAGAATCTCGTGGTGAAGCTTGGTATATTAATCCAGTAAATAGTAAGAGATATTATATGACGGATGGTCCTGCTGCCTATCAAATCATGAAATATTTAAGCTTAGGTATTAAAAATAGTGATTTATTAAAGATAGATATGGCTGAAAATAGCATGAATTATTCAATTTATACTAATGAAGAATATGATATTAGTTTTAATTATCCAAGTAACATGAATATTACGGATGATTCATATGCTATAAATAGTGAAATAGGCAAGTATTTTAATGGAATTAAATTAGATATGGGTAATATTGAGATAAGATTAGGTTTTTTTGATTTAGAAGAAAATACTAATTGGTTTTATCTGAATGCACCAACGTCTATTGGAACTTATTCAACTGAGATTTATGGAAATTTAACAGTAGATAAATTTTTAACTTTTGCTTCTCAGGTTGAACCAGAAGGTACTTGGATATTATTATATTTTTTTTATTAAAGGTGTAAATAGATTTGTTCTTAATACTTCAGAGGTAGGAACAGCTGAATCAAATACAATATTAAAAGAAACTGAAGAATTAATGGAAGAATTACTTTCAAGTATTAAATTTAATTAGTTTTCAAATACAAAACCTGTTGTTATTTCGCCAAATGGTGGAGAGAACTTTACTATAGGGGAAGGAAACTCAATTCCTATAACTTGGACAGAAGTAAATCTTTCTAATAATGAAGGTATTAATTTAGTACTCGTCGAAAATAGTGGTGAATTTGTTGCAGAAACATTAATTCTAGGTGGCGTTAATAATTCATATGATTGGCCTATTATTTCACAACCTGTACTTTATGAAACACCTGGACAATATAAAATAAAAGTACAAGTTTGTACTATCGCAAGCCAGTATGAAGCAACTTGCGAGGAAGTTATTACTGAAGACACTAGCGATTCATTGTTTACAATTAATTGGTCGAAAACTTTAAATATAAAATAAATATATTTTAGCCATTAAATATTTATGAGAATTTTAGTAACAGGTGGAGCTGGTTTTATCGGCTCACATTTATGTGAACAATTATTGAATGAAGGGCATGAAGTAACATGCCTTGATAATTTTTTAACTGGTTCTTTAGATAATATAAAACATTTAGAAAATTTTTTTAAGTTTAAATTAGTTGAACATGATATTACTAAAGAATATGACGATGGACCATTTGATCAAATATATAACTTAGCTTGTCCAGCTTCACCAATTCATTACGTTAAAGAACCAATGGAAACTATTCGGACTAATGTTATTGGTATGGATAATATGTTAAAATTGGCTTTAAAATATAAGGCTAAAATATTACAAGCTTCTACTTCTGAAGTCTATGGTGATCCCCAGGTACATCCACAGCTTGAAACTTATTGGGGTAATGTTAATCCCATAGGTCCTCGTGCTTGTTATGATGAAGGAAAAAGATGCGCTGAAACATTGTGTTATGATTATCAAAGAAAATATAATCTTGATGTTAAAGTCGTCAGGATTTTTAATACCTATGGACCACGTATGCAATACAATGATGGAAGAGCTTTACCTAACTTTGTAAAACAAGCTTTACTTAGTGAACCAATTACTATAGCAGGGGATGGTAAACAAACTAGAGCCTTTACCTATGTTGATGATTTAATACTTGGTTTAATTTTAATGATGAATAAAGATAACTATTTTGGACCAGTTAATTTAGGTAATCCAGATACTGAAGTAACGATTAATGAGTTAGCTGAGAAAATATTAGAAATTACTAAGTCTTGTAGTGGGATAATATATTATCCTAAACCTCAAGATGATCCTGTTAAACGTAGACCTGATATATCAAGAGCTAAAAAAGAATTAAAGTGGGAGCCTGAAATAGATTTTGTAGAAGGTTTAAAGAAAACTATAGATTACTTTAAAGAAAAATTAAATATCAATGAGTAAAAGAATTTTAATTTATTCTACAGCTTACTATCCATTTGTTGGTGGGGCTGAAATTGCTATTAAGGAAATAACTGATCGGTTAAAGGATTTTGAATTTGTTATGATTACAGCATTATTTGATAAGAAGTTTCCCAAAGTTGAGAAGATAGGTAATATTGAAGTACATAGATTAAGTTGTATATTATCTAGTTCAAAGCTGGTTAAAATTAAATTAGCAATTAAAGGATATAGATTAGGCTTAAAACTACATCAAGAAAAACCTTTTGATATTGTTTGGGCTATGATGGCGAGTTATGGTGGTTTTGCTGCTTCTAAGTTTAAAGAAAAAACTAATGTTAAATATTTACTTACTCTGCAAGAAGGAGATCCGATTGAAGAGATATTAAATAAAATAAGATTTAATCGTAATTCATTTAATAAAATATTTACTCTGGCTAATGGTTTGCAATCAATAAGTAACTATTTACATGAATGGGGTATTAGAATGGGTTTTCAGGGTAATCGAAATGAGGTAGTACCTAATGGAGTTGATATTGAAAGGTTTACTCATGAATATACTGAGGAAGAAATAAATTATTTAAGAAGTTCATTTGGTTTTAAAGATAATGCAAAAATTGTTGTCACAGCTTCTAGATTAGTTAAAAAAAATGGTATAGCAGATGTAATAGAAGCCATAAAAAAATTACCAGAAGAATATTGCTTTTTAATCTGTGGCACAGGAGATTTAGAAAATGAATTAAAAGAATTAGGTAAAGAATTAGGTAAGAGAATAAATTTCTTAGGTTTTAAATCACATGATAAATTACCACTCATATATAAAGCTTCAGATATTTTTATACGACCATCACTTACAGAAGGTTTGGGTAATTCATTTTTAGAAGCTATGGCTTCAGGACTTCCAACTATTGGTACTTTAGTAGGCGGGATACCTGACTTTTTAAAAGATATGGAAACCGGTATAGTATGTCAGCCTCAAAATGTTGATTCCATAGCTAGAGCTATAAAGATGGCAGGAGATTTAAGTAATGAAGAAAAGAATAAATTACATGAGAATTCAATGAAATTAATTAATAATAAATATAATTGGCAATATATTTCAGAGAGAATGAAATATATGTTTGAAAATTTATGAAAATATCAATTATTGGGACAGGCTATGTTGGTTTAGTCTCAGCTGTTGGCTTAGCCGAGTTAGGACATGAAGTCTGGGGGGTAAACAGATCACCTGCCAAAATAGAAAAATTAAAAAAGGGTCAACAAATTTTCTATGAACCTGGTCTTTCTAAATTATTTAAAAAGAATTTAGAAAAAAATAGGTTACATTTTGGGACTAATTTAACTGTTGCCATAAATAATACAGATTATGTCTTTATTTGCGTTGGTACACCACCAAGAGCTGATGGTGGGGCAGATCTATCTGCTGTAAAAATTGTTGCTAAGCAAATAGCAAAATTTGCAAAGAAAGATTTAATTATTATAGATAAGAGTACTGTACCAATTGGTACAGCTCGTATGGTTCAAAATATATTGAAAAAGAATAAACATAAATTTTATGTAGTAAGTAGCCCTGAGTTTTTAAGAGAAGGAAAAGCTGTAGAAGATTTTTTTCATGGTGATAGATTATTAATTGGAGCTGATGATAAGCAAGTAGCTAAAAAAGTAGCTAATCTTTACGCTAAGCTTAAAACATATAAGATGATTACTGGTTTAGAAACTGCTGAACTTACTAAATATGCATCAAACGTGTTCCTTGCTACTAAAATATCTTTTATTAATGAGATAGCTATTCTTTGTGAAAAAGTAGGGGCTAATGTTGAAGATGTAGCTTTTGGTATGGGTTTAGATAAAAGAATAAATAAATACTTCTTAAAAGCTGGTTTGGGTTATGGGGGAAGTTGCTTTCCTAAAGATGTTAAGGCTTTAAAACATATATCTAAAACTAATGGTTTTAATTTTAAAATCTTAGAAGCAGTTTTAGAAGTTAATATGAGACAAAGAAAATTGGTTTTTGGTAAAGCTAAAAAAGAATTAAGTTCTTTAAAAGGTAAAACTATTACAATACTTGGCCTTGCTTTTAAGGATAATACTGACGATATCCGAGAATCAGCTGCAATTGATTTAATTAAATGGTTTTCTAAAGAGGGAGCTAAAGTTAAAGCTTATGACCGAGAAGCACAAAATAATGCCAAAAGTGTTTTGAAAGATAAAGCTTTTTGGTGCAAAAATGCGTATGAAGCGTGTTTTGGATCTCAACTTGTTATTATTGCTACAGAGTGGCCAAGCTTTAAAACATTAGATTGGGCTAAGATAAAAAGAAGTATGAAGAAAAAAGTAATTATTGATGGTAAGAATTTATTAAATAGAGAGAAAATGGAAAAATTAGGTTTTAAATATATAGCAATTGGAAAATAATATGAAAATATATATTATTATTCCTTGTCTAAACGAATCAGAAAATATTGTTAAGGTTATAACCTCTGTTAAAGAGTATGGTGAAATTATAGTTGTTGATGATGGTAGTACAGATAATAGTTTTGACTTAAGTAAAAATCAGGGCGTTGTAGTTTTAAAACATTTTTTAAATCGTGGTCAAGGCGCTGCTCTAGAAACAGGCATGAAATATGCCTTAAAACATGGAGCTGATCTAGTAATTCATTTTGATTCTGATAATCAACATAAAGCAGAAGAAATACCTAAATTAATTCAACCCCTTTTAGAGTATAAAGCAGATATAGTACTTGGTTCTAGGTTTTTAAATAGTAATGATCAGACACCAATCATTAAAAAATATTTTATCTTAAAACCAGCTATACTAATTCAAAATATATTACTAGGCATGAAGTTAACTGATGCTCATAATGGTTTTAGAGCAATGAATAGGAAAGCTTTAGCTAAAATACGTCTAAAACAAGATGGTATGGCTCAT
>CAZSGB010000015.1:0-12263 GCA_964606355.1 uncultured Gammaproteobacteria bacterium
GGATTAACGCCAAATGAAGCGTTAAAAAAGGTGCAAAATGTCCGTGCCTAAAACATATTCATATATCTCTTCAGTCTCACTTATCATCTTCTCCCAACTAAATCTTTTAATATTTTCTCTCCCTTTAATAACCAATTCACCTCTTAAATTCTGATCATTCAAAATTAAATTTATTTTTTTAATTATATCTATCTCATTTCTAGGATCAAAATAGATTACACTATCTTCCAATACTTCAGGTAAACATGATTCATTGGAACTAATAACTGGCAAACCATGCGCTTGAGCTTCCAATGGTGGTAAACCAAAACCTTCATAAAGTGAAGGGAATATATATATTAAAGCTTTTTGATATAGACCCTTAAGTTCTGATTCTGAAACATACCCAGTAAATAATATATCAGAAGAATTTATTTTTTTCTTAACTCTTTCGTAGAATTTATCAATATTACCTACCAAAACTAATTGATATTTATCTTCTTTATTAACATTTTCAAAAGCTTTAACTAACATTTCTAAATTTTTATGTGGATAAGCGGCTCCAACATAAAGTAAATATGGTTTAGCAATATTGAATCTTTTAATATCTGATTCTTCATGTGTTGTATCTAAAAAATAACCTTCATAAATTACTTTTATCTTATTCTCTGGTACTTGGTACATAGAAATTAAATCAATTTTTCCAAACTTAGTTGGTACAATAATTTTATCAGCTTTAGCAATGGCATGTCTTATTATTTTCTGATAACCTTTCAATTTTAAATTATATTGCCACTTAGGTAAATTAGTAGCTCGAGAAGTAGGAAAATGATCTATAATTAAATCATGAATAGTTACTATATATTTTTTATTATAATTCAAGGGTACATTAAAATGTGGAAAATGCATTAAATCAACTTTTTCACGTTTAATAATCCAAGAGACAATTATTTGTTCTTTTAAACTATACCATCTAGCATTCATTAAGACTTTTTTAATCCGCTTGTTATCAGTTTTAAATTCATCATAATTTTCACGTGTTAAAAAAATAACATACTGATTATTATCATTAAGTCTAGTCACTCCATCTACTAATTTTTTTATATATCTGCCTAGTCCCCTATATTTAGTACCATAGAGTCTAGCATCAATCCCTATTTTCATATTTAAATAATTTTAATATTTCTAAAGCTGTATTTTGCCAACTAAATTTTTTAATTTTCTCTTTACCTATTGTAATTAAATCTTCTCTTAGCTCATTATCTGTTAATAATTGATTAATAGCAAATATTATTTCTGAAATATTATATGGATTAATAAGTAAAGCTGAATTACCAATTACTTCAGGTAATGATGAATTAGCAGAAGTAATTACTGGACAACCCTGACTCATAGCTTCAAGCGGTGGAAAACCAAATCCTTCGTAATATGAAGGCCAAATTAACATTTTAGCTTTTTGATATAAATTCCATCTCTCATCAGGGTGAATATAATCAAGTAAAAAGATTTGTTCTTTTTTTGATGATTTATTAATTGATTTGATTATTCTTCGATATAACCAACCTTTACCTCCTGCAATAACTAAGTGTAAGTAAGGATCCTTAATTTCTTCAAAAGCTTGAATAATACTTTCAACATTTTTGCGTGGTTCTAGAGTACCTAAATATAAGATATATTTTTTAGGTAAACCTAAATCTTCAATTTTAAAACCCTGATGTTCAAGTTCAATACCAGGATAAATTACTATTATTTTTGAATCATCTAAATTATATATTTTTATTAAATCATTTTTAGTATTCTCCGAAACAGCTATTATTCTATCTGCTTTATTTAATTTCTTTTTTGGACTAACCAGTAAGTGCCATAATCTCATTTTATATGAATAAGCCCAAGGTAATATCTTATATGATAAATCATGGATAGTGATAATAGTTTTACATTTATTACTAACAGACCAAAAATTTAAATTAGGAAACCAAAAGTAATCTACACCTTTTACTACTCTATCAAGTTTTATCAATTTAAGTATTAAAGCTAAATTAAATAATTTATTAGGTATCCCCTTATTTATTAATTTAACATTAGGATACTGAACTAACTCTTTACGTATCTTACTTTCTAAAGGTGTCAATGAGTTATAAAATAGCTTATACTCATTAATATTATCACTTATTAATATATTTTTGATAATAGAAAAAGTATAAATACCAACCCCGGTAAGCTTCTTACCCCCTAAACATCTAATATCTATTCCAATTACCATATATTAAGGATTTTACACTAATTATTGGCTTAAATAAAGTGAGATTTGTCTCATATTGATTATATATAACATTTTAAGTATAATTATGCCATATGAATGAAAAAAACACTAAAAATATCTTAGTTACAGGCGGAGCCGGGTTTATTGGATATCATTTATCTAAAAAACTTTTAGAGTTAAATTATAATATTATTGTAATTGATAATTTAAATAAGTATTACGATCAAAAGCTAAAAAAAGATAGATTAAATATATTAAAAGAATATAATAATTTTAAATTCTATAAAACTGATATAACTGATTATAATGAATTGGAAAAGATTATTAAAAAAAATAAAATTGATTTAATTTACCATTTAGCCGCTCAAGCCGGAGTAAGATATTCTTTTGAAAATCCTGAAGTATATTTAACCACTAATATTGAAGGAACATATAATATCTTAAAGTTAATGGTTAAGTATAAGATATATAATTTAATCTTTAGTTCTACTTCATCAATTTATGGAAACTCTGATAAAAAATTCTTAACCGAAACTGATGATACTAATCATCCCGTTTCACTCTATGCGTCAACTAAGAAAGCTTGCGAAGGTTTAATACATTATTATCATCATCAATATAATATCAAATCTATTATTTTAAGATATTTTACTGTCTATGGTCCTTACGGTAGACCAGATATGGCCTTATTTAAATTTACAAAAAATATATTAGAAGATAAACCAATTGATGTCTATAATCAAGGTCAACACCAAAGAGGTTTTACCTATATAAATGATATAGTAGAAGGATCATTTAAAGCATTAGAGTTATTTAAACAAGATAGATTATTTGAAATAATTAATTTAGGAAATAATCAAACTAATGAATTAGAATACTTTATTGAACTCATTGAAAAAGAATTAAATAAAAAAGCAGAAAAAAATTATTTACCCTTACAACCAGGTGATGTAATCAAAACAGCAGCAGGTATAAGTAAAGCAAAAGAGTTGCTTAATTGGCAACCTTTTACGTCCCTAGAACAAGGAATATCAAATTTTACTAAATGGTATAAAGAATATTATTTATAACTTTTCATTAAATACTCAGCTAATCTTAAATCGAACTTAGTATTAATATCAATTTGTGTATATTCCGACATAACAAGCGGAATTATTTTTTTACCAAATATCTTATTTTTAATAATTAATTCACGTTGACTTAAATATAAGCTACCATTTCTTTTATATAAATCAGTAAAATCTTGTCTTCTAGTACCTTGTTTTTCTTTAATTAAATAATCTTCTAACTTATTATTTTTAATTATTTTAAGTTTAGTCGGGTTAAAATCTTCAACTTTGGTTACGGAAGTAGCACTATCCCCTTTTTGTTCAATAATTAATTTTATTAAATTATCAATATTTTGTGCTTTAACAAAGGGATTAGTAACTTGTAAACATAATACATAATCATACTTAGTTTTATTTATCTTTTCCATTTCCAGCAAACCATGTTTTAAAGATTCAATAGTTGGTGACTTATTAGTAGCATATTTTTTAGGTCTTAAAAAAGGAACCTTAACCTTATATTTTAAAGCAACATTTTTAATTTTGAGACTATCAGTTGATACTATAACTTCATCAAGTAACTTACTTTTACGAGCTGCACTTACAGCATAGGCAATAAGTGGTTTGTTACCTAACGTTATAATATTTTTATCTTTAATACTTTTTGAACCACCACGAGCAGGGATAATACAAAGTACTTTTTTTTCTTTATACATATTATTTTTGGTAAAAATGTTTTTGAGTTATAAGAGGTGTATTTTTAAGTAACTGATGCATCTTTTTACTAGTATCTTTTTGATAGTAATAATTATTACCTTGATATTGACCATGCTTAAGTTGCTTTCTAATAGCTTTTTTAATCGCTAAATGATCATAATCAACATTAATCATATTACTTCCTACACTTACTCTATCTTGTTGTCTCGTCCCAATATTTACCACAGGAATACCAAGATAAGAAGTCTCTTTAATACCAGCACTACTATTTCCAACTAAACATGAAGTTCTCTTCAAAAAGCTAGCAAATTGTTCTGGAGATAAGTAACGTATAAATTTAATCTTACTTTTTTTATTATTCTCTCTATAAACTCTTAAAGCTTTAGAAATGTCATCAGTGCCAGCATCAACATTAGGCCAAAACCAAAGTGCTTGAATATCTAAATCATGTACAGCTTTAATAGTTTCTTCAATATTTTTTAAATTATTTTCACCAGTAGTGACAGAATGTTGTATCACCATGAGAAAAGGTTTATTGCCATTTAACCTATAACCCACTCCTGCTTTTTTAATGAATTCAAAGTTATGCATTACATGTACTTTATCAATAAATTCTACATCAATAGAACCAACATTATGAACATACTTAGGATTTTCACCCATTTGAATGAGTCTATTATATGCATCCTCATTAGTTGGAAAATGTAAATGCGATAATTTTGTAATAGCATGTCTAACGCTCTCATCAATAGAGCCACTTACATCACCACCTTCAATATGAGCGATCATTTTATTAGTATAAGCAGCACTAATAGCACCAGCTAATATTTCATATCGATCACCTCTTAAAACTACGATATCAGGATTTAAACGCTCGAAAGCATTAGTAAACTCTAAAATAGAAATACCCATAGTTTTAGCCATAACTTCATTATTACCACCCTCTAAAGTAGTATATAATCTTTCAAATTTAGTAAAACCATCTTTTTTAAGTAACTTTTCAACATTACCAAATCTTTGTAGTAAGGCAGAACCCGCTACAATAATCTGTAAGTCTAATGATTTATCCTTCTTAATATGTTCCATTAACAATTTATTTCTAGCATAATGAATATGACTAGTTATTAAAAAACAAATTTTTCTTTTTCTCATATTAATATATTATTAATTATTTACCCCAACGTCCAATATAGTGTTCCCTATTCTTAGCTTCACCACTCGGTAAATCTCTATGCTTTTTACCATAAAGAATTGGATTATCAGTAGCTATACGTTCTTGTTCTTCGACATCGTTTTTTAATTTAACTAAGTATTTTATACCATTACTATCAATAGAAACAGGTTGATCTTTAGCTTTTGTATTATTCATATCTAAGATAAAGTGTCTCTCAATATAATCAACACCCATAGTCATAGCCATAGCATCAGCTCTAAAATCATCACCTTTAGAATGATCTGAATAACCTACTGATAAAGCTATTTCTTGTAACCATTTAAGACGATTTAAATTAAAATCTTTATCATTAATTGGATACATTGATACGCAATGGAATAAAGTATAACTTGAAGCTTTTTCTCTTAACAACTTATTAGTTTTTAAAACTTCTTCATCATAATGCATTCCAGTTGAAACAAACATATGCGGAAAATGCTTAGCTAATTTTTCTAGTAATTTATAATTACCACATTCAGCACTACCTACTTTAATATGTTCTAAGCCCAAGTTAGCCAAAAATTCCACCATAGAAGAACTAAAACAAGTTGTCAAGAAAGGTATGTCTACTTTTTTACATTCTTCCAGTAACTCATAATGAGCTTTTTCACTTAATTGGTACTGAGCCATTTTTTCTTTTTCATTTCTTTGATTATCTTCTATTTTCCAAGACTGAAACTTAATTATATCAGCTCCTGACTCTTTGGCTACATGAATCATTTCCTTAGCTATAGATACATCACCTAAATGATTAGAACAAGCATCAACAATCAATTTTAGTTTTCTATTTTGATTAGAACAACTAGCAATTAAATAGATTCCATCTTTGCTTTCTTCATCAGCATAATGCGGAATAAACTTTACTTGATCAAAATACTTATTTAAATGTATTTCTAAACTAAGTCTAGAAAAATAATTCTTATGATCATGCCAATTCCATCTTGAACGTCCTTCTTTTTCATATTTATCTAAACAATATCTATTGGGTACTGAAATTAATAGATTACCATTTGGTTTTAGTAATTTAATTAATTTGTTTATTGTAGGATAAAAATCATTGGGTTGAATATGTTCCAAAACTTCATAAGCACAAACGGTATCAAATTTAATATTTTTTTTAGCATAATCACTAATTGAAGAAACCTCTATTTTTACTTTATTAACAATTTCTTTTTTTATTTTATTTTCTTTTGATAGCTTAATAATCAAATTATTATAATCTTTAATAACATCTTTACGAATATCTATACCTGTTACCTGTTTAACATTATCATTCTCAGCAATAGCTAAACTAACTGTCCCATCACTACAGCCAACTTCTAAGACAGTTTTTCCATATGGTAAATTTTTAATTACTTTTATTCTTTGACGATCATCTTGAATCATATACTCTTTTTCGGAATTTACATCATATACTCTTTTTATTTCATCCTTATATTTATTAGCACTATTTAAAAACTCTTCATCTGACCATTCATAGGCATCAGAAACATATGGATAAATATTTCCAGAATCAAAATCTTTTACTTTTTCTAACTCCTTACCATGCTTATTAAGTGAAATATATTTTTTAATATTTTTTAATGCTTCTTTATCCATAAATTTGTTTAGTTATTTGATTAACTAGCCTCATGGCTGAATTACCATCTAGTTTCCAAGTTTGTTCTTTCAACAAATTTAATCTATTCTCTCTATCCTGTTCTGGATGATGATAATATTGATTAATATATTTGATTAATTCTTGCTTATTATATGCTAATTTAATAGCTCCATGCTTTAAAAAAGTCTTATAATGGTTGGTATTATAATAAAACCAACGATATGTATCAATTTCTGGTTTATTCACCTTACCTTCATAGGCTATGTTAATAACTGGAGTATCAAAGACAATAGCATCAAGTGTAATAGTTGAAGCATAACCTACTAACATTTTACTATAATAAACACTATCTGCTAAATGTTTCATATTTAAATCTGTCCATTCCCAATCATTCCGATCATTACTATCAAAATGAAAACAAACTTTATCAATGGTAACATGTTCATTTAACTCTAAATCACCTTTATTCATAAATGAATTAGGTGGTTGCCTTACCAGTATATGTGCCTTAAAATCTAATTCATTATTTGCAACTGCTTCTTGTAATTGATCTAAAACTGTCCAATCGGCATCTGTATAATTTACTCCAGCTGGACAGAATAAAATGATTTCTTTATCCATAGGAATACCAACTCTATTATAGAACTCGTCTTTGGAAGATCTTTTATCAGTTACATAGAAATCAAAATGAGGCAGACCAACTACTTCAATTTTATTTTTACTTACACCACTAAACTTAAGAGCATCCATTTTTACATTTTCATTATGAACCAATAATTTATCAGGCACAGCTCTTATAATACCACGTGATGATAAATTATCCCATGAATTTACCAAAGCTACTGACTTAGTTTTAGTTTTTTTTGCTGCTTTAATGAACTCTGTATCAAATATTCCAACAACATTTGGGGAAAATAATAAATTAGGCTTATATTCATTAAAATATTTAACAATTTCACGATAAACATTTTTATTTTCAAAATATCTAAAAATATCTTTAGTTATTTTAAAATTACCAAGCACTATACTCAAAAATCTACGATACATATATTTAACAACATTTTTATCCTCTTTTATCATTCTAAGTTGTCTCATTTTAACTGTATAAGTATTTACCATCATAGTAGATACATTATACATTATTTTATTTAAACCATGCAATTTTGGAAAATCTACTCCAATTATTTCAACCTGAGAAGAACCAAATTCTTTTTTATATGGTTCTTCTTTTATTTTCTTACAAAATATTACAATTTTAAAATTATTCTCTTTCAATAATTTAAAAATCTTAGTTCTAAAAACATTCCTAGCTTGATGCCCTTGGTATATTGGTATAAATATTGTTTTCATAATTGACTTATTATATACTCAGCAGCTCTTTTACCTGACATGTCATCAAATTTAAAAGCTTGATTATTAATTAATTTACTTCTTGCTTCTTTATCTTCAGAAGGATTATTTAAATATGTATTTATATTATTAATAAATTGATCAATAGATTCTGGGTATTTAGTACCACCCGTTTTAAAAACATACTTCCAATGTTCTACTTTATATATCTGCTTCATACTAAAAGCAAACTTTTTATTTTTGTATCCATCAAATTTGATATTAATAATTGGTTTATCAAAAGCAGCAGCATCAAGTGTTAAAGTGGAAGCAAAATTAATTACTATCTCTGAATAATGAATTGAATCAGCTAAGTGCTTCATATCTTCATCAGTAAACTCCCAACTTGATTTTCTCGTATCTTCATATTTAAAACATGGATAATCTACTACTATATTTTTACCCTCAAATAATTTAATAAAGCCAGGGGTATAACTTTGAGGCATTCTTAAAACTAATTTTAAATTATTAGATAATTTATTTTCAGCAACAGCTGTTTGAAATATTTCAAGAATTTCATTTGTAGCTTCAGTATATGTGCCAAAATAAGGTACAAATAATACATATTTATCATTTTCATTAAGCCCTAATTTATTATAGAATTCATTTTTTAATGTCGGATCAAAATTAAGATAATAATCAAAATGTGGTAAACCAACCACTTCAATATCTTTTTCTTGATATCCTAAATATTTTATTGCTTCTTTTTTCATATTTTCGTTATGTACTATTAATCTATCTAAATCTATTAAACAAGTCCCTTTACCTAATATATTATCCCAACTTCTGACCATACCTATAGTTTTAACATTTTTTTGCTTAGCTGCCAAAGCCATATATATTTCATTAGTTCTATATATATCAGGAATAAAGACTAAATCTGGCTTATATTTTTCAAAATATTTTAAATAAATATTATCTTTTATATTACTTTGATAAATACTTTTTATTATATCTCTAAATATTTTAAAAGTTCCTAATTTTGATAATAATGAATTGTAAATATATTTGAATAAACTCATTTGAGTAGCACGTTCTACTTTTAAAAACCAATATATAGATCCTGAATTAAATAGAAATCTAGCCATCTTTCTTAAAAATCTAAGTTTTTTACCCTCATTAATATCTGTTGTACCAATGAATTCCACATTTTCATGTTTAAAATTTTTTAAATAATATCCTTCTTTATCATTAGGAATAAATATTATTAGCTTATTATTCTCTTTTAATATATTAAAAACATCAGTTCTTAATATATTTCTAGAAGTAAAAGCATGATAAATTGGAATAAATATTGTCTTCATATTTCGTATTTTTAACTCTTTAATTAGATCATTTTAAATAAGTTACCTACCAATCAATCATATAATAATTTGACATTGAATTATCTATACTTTCCTGAAGATTTTTTAATAAATCATTATTTTCAAAATAATTTTCAATTATTTCTGAAGAAAATATAATTTTAAAAATTTTAGCTAAAGCAGTCTCAGTCCCATGAATACCATCATACATATATTTATCGTTCAAACCTAATTTAGTAATATCTGATGCATCAAAAAAATAGAAACCATAATTACTAAAAACTTTTGGTAAATCTTCTTGGTATGGAATTAACAAATTTTTATAATTTATTGAATAATTAAGTTCCTTATAAACTTCGGTAGAAAAAGGCGGAGCCATTCCGATTACTTTAATATCATTATTCTTACAAAATTTTAAAAATTTATCTAAAATAGACAACTTTAATTTGTCAAAATCGTTATCAAAAACAAATTGTTTTGAACCATTTTTTAATCTATCAATGATAGGAGGAGTCTCACGATCTACGTAAGCATCATTTACTTCCATTTCTTTATTATAGTTTTCATAAATAAAACTACCATCATTTCTAAATCCATTGCCTTCTAAAGCTTGAAAACCATAATAACCTAAAGAATTATCAAGTAATTGATTATTAAATATAGCAAACAATTCATTGGGATTGAATAATAACTTAATTAAATACTTATATACTGCTAAATGAGATTTCCAATTGTATGCAGAATCTTTTTCTATAATTCCTTCATTAAGACCACTTTCTAACTCTGCTTTCTGTCCAAACCACCATATATCTAAACCTAAAATAATATACTTAGGTTTATAGTTATTCTCAAGTAAAATCTCTAAATCATTTAAATCAGACAAGCTCTGTATTATACCACCAGCATTATAAAAAGAATAATATGGATCAAAAATACCTTCTCGTATCTGCATCACTCTAGAAGATCCAACTACTAAAATATCAGGTTTTTTAGCTAAAAATGAAAAATATTTATATTTATAAAATTCTTGATCTATTATTTTTCTACCATAATAACTATCTAAAGAAGAATTATTTTGAAATTTAACGACATATTCTATTGGAATTAATTCACCAGAATAAATAGCCATAAATTCAAAAATAAATATAACAAAAATAATAGGTAAAAAGAATTTAAAAACTTTACTAATAAAATATTTTATTGATTTTGTATATTTAATAAACATAAATTTAAAATTGAAAGTATATAAACGGTGTATAATTAAATTTTCCTAATAGAATTATTAAAATGATTAAAACAATATAAATAATACGTCTTACTATTAAATTAAATCTTGAAATATCTAAAGTATTACTATATTTTCTTTGAAACCATTCTACTACTAAAAGAAATACAATGATTAAAAATTTGTCTAAATGTAAATTTTCTGTAGCATTGATTGAAAAATCAGAAAATATCTTTCCAATTATTATAAATCCTTGTCCAATAGAATCTGCTCTAAAAAATACCCAACCAATTAAAACGAATAAAAAAGTAACAAATATTTTAGGAATATTCTTTAAATTAGCTGGTTCGTCTAAACTCTTATACGCTTTTTTACTTTTAGTAGAAAAAATATAAGGTACATAATATAAGCCATGTAAAAATCCCCAAAAAATAAACGTCCAATTTGCACCATGCCATAATCCACTTAAAATAAAAGTAATCAGTATATTAAATAAATACTTATAATTATTTGAAACATGGTTACCACCTAATGGTATAAATATATAATCTCTAAACCAAGTAGATAGTGAAATATGCCATCTTCTCCAAAACTCAGCAATATTTCTTGAGAAATATGGATAAGCAAAGTTCCTACTTAACTTTATACCTAATAATCTAGAAGTACCTATGGCAATATCAGAATATCCTGAAAAATCACAATAAATTTGAAAAGCAAAAAATATAGTTGCAATTAATAGTTGAACACCAGAGGCTTCATTAACACCACCATATACATTATTAACAATAAGCGCTAAAGTATCAGCAATAACTATTTTCTTAAATAAGCCCCATAAAATCTGTCTACAACCATCTATAGCTTTATGAATTTCAAATATCCTTTCTTTAGCAAACTGACTTAATAAAGCAGAAGCTCGTTCAATAGGCCCAGCAACAAGTTGGGGGAAGAAAGAAACAAATGCCATAAATTCAGTAAAACTTTTCGTAGGACTTATCTTCTTTTGATAAATCTCAATACTATAACTTAGTGTTTGAAAAGTATAGAAACTAATACCAACTGGCAATATTACGTTTAGTGTTGTTAATGAATCAACACTTACACCTAGACTGTAAAATATTTCTTGAAAAGATGAGACAAAAAAATTAAAATATTTAAAAAATCCTAAAATTCCAATATTAATTAATACTGATAATGTTAAATAAATTCTCCTTACTTTGACAGAATCATTTTGATATATTTTCTTACCTAGGAAAAAATCAACAATTGTAGAAATAAAAATTAATGTTAAAAATCTCCAATCCCACCACCCATAAAAAATATAACTACAGATTATTATAAAAATATTCTGTTTCTTCCTATTTAATTTCCAATAAATAAAAAAGACAAGGATGAAAAAGATAACAAATTCAATTGAATTAAACAGCATACTTAAAGATTCGTAATTTTAAATTATAATAAAACTAATTTTATATTCTTTTAAATATATATCCAGCTTTATTTGAGAAAAACTCATTTTTAGCATATTTT
>CAZSGB010000016.1:0-11929 GCA_964606355.1 uncultured Gammaproteobacteria bacterium
GAGCTATAATATGCAATTTTTGCAGCATTTAGGCAAGTCTGCTAAAGAGGTTACTAGTCAAGACATTAAAGATTATTTATTATACTTAAAGCTTAAAAATTATTCTAATACTTCACTTAATTTAGTAATTTCAGCTTTGAAATTCTATTATACGCAGGTTCTTAAACGGAAGCTGTTTTTTAACGTTTCTAGGCCAAAAAGAGAGAGATATCTGCCAGTTATCTTATCAAAGTCAGAAATTATTAATTTAATTGCTTTAACACGTAATTTAAAGCATAAGTTACTCTTATCAATAATGTATGGTTCTGGTCTTAGAATTTCTGAAGTGGTTAAGCTTAAATTAAATCATTTTGATTTAATAAATAGGGAGGTGCTGGTTAAGGCAGGTAAAGGTAACAAAGATAGATATACCATACTTAGTGATTTTTCGATTAATTTATTAGAAAAATATATTGAGATTCTGTCAAATAATCAAATATATTTATTTACAGGCCTTAAACTAAATAGTCATTTAAGTCAGAGATCAGCTCAAAAAATATTTGTTCAAGCCTTAAATAAAGCTCATATTGTTAAAAAAGCGAGTTGTCACTCTTTAAGGCATTCTTTTGCTACTCATTTGTTAGAAAGTGGAGTAGAGATGAGATTGATTCAAAAATTATTAGGACATACGGATATTAAAACAACTCAGACTTACGTTCGAGTTGCTAAAAGCTATTTAAATAGTATTAAGAGTCCACTTGATTAAATAATTAATTTGTTTTATTTCTTTAAATTATCTCTAATATCTCTAAGTAATATTATTTCTTCACTAGGTTGGGTTGGCTTTGTTTCAGCGTCTTTTTTCTTTAATTTATTAAGTTGCCTTATAACAAAAAATATAGAAAAAGAAATTATTAAAAAATTAATAACTGTATTAATAAATATTCCATAATTCAAAGTGATGGCTTCTGTTGTTTCAGTAGCTTTTCTTAAAGTAATGACTAGTTTAGTAAAATCAACACCACCTAGTAATATACCAATAGGGGGCATGATAATATCAGTTACAAAAGAACTTACTATTTTTCCGAAAGCTGTACCTATTACTATACCTACAGACATATCTATAACATTGCCTTTTATGGCAAATTTTTTGAATTCTTTTAACATATAATTATCTATTAATAAATAAATGGATTTTTCATTTTAAATACTATTCTAGGTGTTCTATTGTTTATTCTAAACTTAGATATCTTATATTTTTTACTATATAACTCGTCTACAGCACCAATAATACCTTTATTATATTTAAAACCTAGTTTAGCTGTTACTTCTTTTACCTTACTTTTAGATTTGCCTTCTATTTCAATAAATAGTTCTAAGAAAGGCCATTCATCTATAGTAATCTCTGTAGTACCAAGTTTCCATAGCTCTCTCTTAGTTTCTTGATAAGCTTTTTGTATACAACCCAGTAGTCTTAAAACTTCATTTGCTTTATTAAAATTATCAACTTGTAAGCAGATTTCTTTTTGATCACTTATTTTTTTACCCGTTATCATTTTAATGCTTAGAGTTATTACACCGTCATCATTTCTTACTCTGACCCAACCATTTTTTATCTTAAAACCTTAGGGTAAATTATATGTATGTCTCTTTTGTAAAAAAGCTTTTTTTTATTAACTTAGCACCTACTTTTTTCAACCTTTTCCTTATATCTGTTTTATTAATATTAGGAAAAGTTATTTCGTATTCTATTTTCATATATTAAATAGCAATTACGTATACTTGATTATCATTTAAAATATATAATTTATTATTCTCTTGATCTAAAATAAAATCTTTTAAATCGTTAAATTTATCTGAATAGTATTGGTTTTTTAATTCGCCTTCTTTGTTAATAACTACGATTCTTTTATTCGCTTTATCTAAGATAAATAAATTATCTGAATTTTCATCGGTGGTAATGTCATTAGGACTGGTTAAAGTAGGTTCAACTATAATTTGTGGGAACTCTCTACTATTGCCTGAAGCAAATTTTTTGATTTCTCCATCATCCATTAAAGCATAAAGTAGACCGTCAACGGTAATAGCTTGAACTTTTGAAATATCGGTATTATCTTTTAACCAATTTTGTTGAGAAGTAAAATTATCTCCGTTACTGGTTAATCTAAATATTTGGTTATTTACTTTATCTAAGATATACATCTTATCTAAGTAAAAAGTGAGATCATCAATATTTTGTAAATTAGAAGGTAAGTTTACCGCAAGAGGTGTTGATTCATTATCTACTAAGCTAAAGAATTCTTTATTGGAATTAAAGCCTATTATTTTATTAGTTTTTTTAAATAATTCAGTAGTTACTAGTTTTAAATTAAAGTTATCAATCAATATTTTTTCATTAGTTTCTAAATTCAAACCGTAAAGTCTATTTAAATTATTATAGCCATATAATTTATTATCTCGAATACTAATACTCGTAATATTTACACTAGGGTCTAATTCATTAAAGTTTATTAAGCTTAAAGGCTCTAAAACATTGATTACTTTCCAAATTTTTTCATAAAGTAATTGAATGCTAATATTCACTTCATTATACTTAGCAATTCTATCTTTTGAATTTTGGGGTAAATTATCTAAAATATTATATATTTCTTGTAATAGTTGTTTAGCTCTTACCGTATCACTATATATTAAACTAGCTTCAATACCATTTTGTTTATTAATAATCTTACCAAGTAATTGTTGGTATGTTTCTTCATCATGAGCTTTGGATTGCCGCTTTGATTGCCAAATTAAATTTTGAGAGAAGAGTAGGAGTAGAATTACGATTATTAAAATTAAGGTTCTATTTACTTTAGATAACTTTTTAAATTTAGTTACTTTATTATTAAAATATTCATCAAGTTTAAAATTTAGTTTCTTAGTTGGTATTGATTGAGGCATTACTTTCTTAGTTAAATAAGTTAACTTTTTTAAAAAGTTTGTTTTTTGACTATGTTCTAAGTGTTTTCTTAAAGCATCTTTATCCTTTCTAGGTTTAGCTTTCTCTTTAAGTCTTTCCTTAATATTTTCTAGAAATGAGGGGGGAGTAAGTATTCTTTCAGTATCTCTTTCTACTTTTAATAGTTCATCAATGGAATTTTTTGAAGTTGAGGTCGTAGTTAATTTAACATTCCTTTGATTTAATTCTTCTATTTCTTGTTCTCTAGCTTTGGATTGCAGGATAATGGAAAAGAATGATTCATCTGGTGGTGAAGATTCTAAAATGTTATTAAAATGAGCGATACTACTTTTGGGAGGTAGGGTAGAGATTATTTTTTTTATTTTGTCTAAAGCAATGTAATTAGTTAAACTTTCCGTAGTAACTAATAATTTATCTTTTTCTTTAATCTTTCCGGATAAGGTATATGCAAAGATTTCCTTTTCTTCGTTAGTGTCTTTATTCGATATTTCTTTAATAATAGCCTGTTTTACTAAATATATTTTTACTTTATTAAAAGTAGAGAAGTAAAGATTATCATTATAGTAAATACCAATAAAACAGTGAAAAGAATCTAACCAACTTTTTTTCTTTGGCATGATTTTTGGTATTTCAACATTCAATTTTTGTAAAATAACTTCTAAGAGTTTTTCGCCATTCATGGCTTCATTACTCTGGTATTCTAAAAGAGCACTCCTTAGGAGCTCGTCAGTGAATTGATTATTTTCTTGAGTATTAGTATCTATTTCTACTAAAATAAAGAGATCTGATTCATTATCTAAAGTAGCAGGTTGAATCAAAATCTCACCAGTTTTTTTACTGTGATGTGGATCATGAATATTTAAATATGCTATTTTGTATGCCATAGCTTGAAATAATTAACTAAAATGATTATACTATATTTAGGTCAATTAGGTAAGACCTACATATTTAAGCATTAAAAAAGGTACAAATGCTTGAACAATTATTTGGTTCACGGACAAGGGCTAAGCTTTTGCATTTATTCTTAGAGAATGTGCATGAGGCTTTTTTTGTTAGAGAAATATGTAGATTAATTAATGAGCGTATTAATTCAGTAAGAAGAGAATTAGTTAATTTAGAAAAATTTGGTTTACTTACTTCTAAGTTAGAAGATCAAAAAAAATATTATTTAATTAATTCAGATTTTCCTATTTTAGCTGAACTTAAAGCTTTAATTGATAAATCAAAGGTATTAGCTGAAAGAAAACTAGGAGAAAAGGCTAAAAAGATACCAGGGGTTAAGTTTTTAGCTTTAACTGGAATGTTTACCGAAGAAACTGAAGTACCTACCGATGTCTTATTCATTGGTAAAGTGAGCAGGGATAGTATGGATAAGTTTATTACTGAACTTAAAAAAGTTTATCGTATGGATATACGTTACACCTATTTTACTATGCAGGAATACAATTTAAGAAGAAATGTGACTGACAAATTTTTATACTCTATATTAAATGGTAAGAAAATAATCTTAGTAAATGATTTAAAAATTAATGAATAAAAAAGTAACTTTTAAGAATTCTAATCTGGAGATAAAGATACTTATGTTCCAATTTTACAGTCTAAAAGATTTTATAATAAATTAAAAACTAATAAAAGGTTTATTGAGTTAAAAGGGGCAAATCATTTTTTTAATAATTATAAAGATAAAGTAATTAAATTATCAATTAACTGTTTAAAAAACATTTATGAAAAAATATGCACCTATATTTATTATAATTGCTGCTGCACTTTGGGGCTTAGATGGAATAATTCTTAGGCCTTCTTTATATTCTTTACCAGTACCGCTGGTTGTTTTGGTTGAACATTTTTTAGCCTTTGTAGTTATGTTACCTTTTTTAATTAAAGAGTGGAAAGAAATTAAAAATCTTAAAAAATGGGATTGGGGTGCTTTTATCTGGATTGCTGTCTTTGGTGGTGCTATTGGTACTATGGCTATTACTAAAGCTTTATTTTATGTTGATTTTATTAATTTAAGTATAGTTATACTCTTACAAAAGTTTCAGCCTCTTTTTGCTATTTTCTTAGCTTGGCTTATCTTAAAAGAGAAGTTACCTAAAAAATTCTTTATTTGGGCTATCCTCGCTATAATTGGTGGCTACTTTGTAACTTTTGGTTTAGCTATTCCTAATTTAAGTACTGGTGAAAAAACTATAGCCGCTGCTTTATTTTCATTATTAGCTGCTTTTTCTTTTGCTTCTTCTACAGTCTTTAGTAAACGAGCCATTCAAAAAGTAAATTTTAGAGTTGGGACTTATTTAAGATTTGGAATAACTACTTTAATTATGTTTTTAGTGGTTATGGGAACAGGTAACTTTAATACAGCTACTTTTAATCAAATAACTTTGCATCAATTATTTATCTTTTTAATTATTGTCTTTACAACTGGTGGTTTAGCTATATTTCTCTATTATTATGGTTTAAAATTTATCACAGCTTCTGTTTCTACTATTTGTGAATTAGCTTTTCCTTTGTCAGCTATTCTTTTTGAATATTTAATACGTGGTAATGTTTTAACTTGGATTCAATGGTTAGGTGCTATTGTTTTAGCTTATTCTATTTACAGAGTAACTTTAATACATGAAGGAAGAAGTACCATATGATTCTTTACCTTAATACTTCAGAGACTAATTTAATCGAAGTTAAATTATTTGAGGCTGATAAAGTAATTAAACAGGAAATAAGTCATGAGAATTTAAAACAATCAGAGCTCCTTCTAAGAATGATTAATAAAGTAGTTCGTGACTTAAAAAAGTTAGAAGCTATCTACGTAGTTAGTGGTCCGGGGGCTTTTAGTGCCTTAAGAATAGGTGTAGCAACGGCTAATGCTCTTGCTTGGAGTTTACATATTCCAGTTAATGAGTTAAAAGCCGGGGAAAGTATAGAGTTTAATAAAGGGTTCAAAGAGTTTAAATCAGTAGTACCTAAATATGGTAAAGAGCCTAATATAACGAAAGGTATAAAATAGACATTAAATAAAAATAACGTATTTTTAAAAACGTTGTTTTTTTATTTGAAAAATGTCTTAATATGAGTTATTCACAGTTTTAGTGGTTTAAAGGGGTTGCATAATATATTAGAGTGGGGTATTATATTCATATAGTGGTTAAAAGTGGATAAATGTGGGGATAAGCACTATATTTGGGTATAACTTATTAAAAATAAGAGTTTTGTATACTTTTTATGTTTATCGGAGAATATCAGCATACAATTGATTCAAAAAATAGATTAGCTATTCCTGTTAAATTTAGGGCAGTCTTAGCTAAAGGTTGTGTAGTTACTAAAGGATTAGATAACTGCCTTTTTTTATATACAAAAAATGAATGGGATGAGATGGCAGGGAAATTAGCTAAGTTACCCATTAGTCAATCCAATACGCGTGCTTTTTCAAGGTTGATGTTAGCTGGAGCTATGGATGTTTCACTTGATAAACAAGGTAGAATTGTTTTACCCGATTATTTAAAACAGTTTGCTTCACTTAGTAAGAAAGTAGTAATTACTGGACTTATGAATCGTTTAGAAATTTGGGAAGCCAAAGCTTGGGAGAAGTATAAGGCAAGTACTGAAAAAGATAGTACTGATATTGCTGAAGCTTTAGGTGAACTTGGAGTTTAAAAACATGGAATATATACATGAACCAGTTTTAGTTAAAGAAGTTTTAGAATATTTAAATTTGAAATCAAATTATAATGTTATTGATGGTACAGTTGGTGGGGGAGGCCATGCTTTAGAAATACTTAAAGCTATTTTACCTAATGGTCAATTAATTGGTTTTGATAGAGATCCAAGAGCAATTGAAGCCTCAACTAAGAAACTTAAAGAATATAATAAGCGAGTTACTCTTATCCAAGACTCGTATCAAAACATAAATAAATATTTAAATAAAAATAAAAATGGAGAACAAGCAAATATTTTACAGTTTAATGGTTTTTTACTTGATTTGGGCGTATCGTCAGCTCAAATGGGACTTGAAGAACCGCGTGGTTTTAGTTACAAATCAGAAGAAACGCTAGACATGCGTTTTGGGCCTGATACTGAACTTACTGCTCAATACATTTTAAATAATTACAAAGAAGAAGATTTAATTAAAATATTCAAAGAATTTGGTGAAGAACGTTTTTCAAAATCAATAGCTAGAAAAATTATTCTCTTTCGAGAAGAAAGTCCATTTAAAGCGGCTTCGGATTTAACCTCAATTGTCAATCAAGTTTACCGAAGCCACTACTCCAGTAAATCTATAAGACATCCGGCTACTCTCATCTTTCAAGCTCTGCGTATTGCCGTAAATAATGAATTACAAGTTTTAGAACAAAGTTTAAATAATATTATTAAAATATTACCTACTGGCGCTAGGATTGTCATAATTTCTTTTCATTCTTTAGAAGATAGAATAGTTAAACAATTTTTTAACCTTGAAGCTAAAGATTGCTTGTGTCCTAGTGAAATACCAGTCTGTCGTTGTAATCATAAAGCTAGAGTTAAAATCTTAACTAAAAAACCAGTTACGACTAGCTTAACAGAAATTAAGCGTAATCCATGTAGTCGGAGCGCTAAACTTAGAGCTTATCAAGTAATTTAAACAAAAATAAAAAATATGGCAAAAACAAAATTTAACTTGTTTTCGGTATTTAAGAAAACAAGTAGGGCGTTAAACATTAGAGATAATTTTAAGGTTATTATCTTCTGCTTATCATTAGTTAGTTTGTTGTCATATTTAGTTGTAGTTAATGATGTTAATACCAAGGGTTATGAGATTGCTAAAATGCAGATGCAGATTCAAGAATTAAATGGAGAACATCGTGATTTACAAAGTAAAACTACTTTGTTACAATCTTTACCAAGGATTAAAGAAATCAGTTCTTCGCAACTAAATATGGTTTTAGCTGATAATTTTGATTATGTTCTAGTAAAAGGTCCTGTGGCAAAAAAAGATTAAGACATCTTAACTTTAATGAATCAATACAACGGACAATCAAGGTCTTTTCCTGTTTCCGCTGATCGTTTAACTATAATTAGTATAGTCTTTTTTTTATTAACCGTTTTAACCATTTTTAGACTATTTAATCTTCAAATAATAGATTATGATAAATACTTAGCGCAAGCTGAAGAACAACATTTAGCTCTTTCTGAGCTAATTGCTGAACGCGGTGAAATATTAATTCATGATATGGAAGCAGGCAGTGATGTTCTTTATCCCGTGGCTTTAAATAGAAAGTACTATTTAGCTTACGCTGTACCAAATCAAATTAAAAACCCTGTTTCTTATGCTAAGCTCTTAGCTCCAATTTTAGAAATGGAGGAAGAAGTTTTAGTAAGTAGATTAGAAAAAAAAGATGATATCTATGAACCTTTAAAACATAAGTTAGATGATAACAGGAAATTAGAGATTGAATCTTTAGGTTTAGAAGGAATACGTTTTCAAGATGAAGTTTTTAGATATTACCCCGAAGAAAACATTGGTTCACAAGTTTTAGGTTTTGTTGGATATCAAGGTGATGATTTAATTGGTCGTTATGGTATTGAAGGTTATTGGCAAGAAGAATTATCTGGCTTATCTGGTACTTATGAATTTGAACGTGATGCTGCTGGTAGACTCATCCCAATTGGGGGGCGGCTTAAAGCAGATCAAGTAAATGGGGCTGATATTGTTTTAACTATTGATCGGTCTATTCAATTCTTTGCTTGTAATGCTTTAGAAGCTACAGTTTTAAAGCATGGAGCTGATGATGGTAGCGTTATTATCATGTATCCTAAAACTGGGGCTATACTTGCTATGTGCAATTATCCTGATTTTGATCCGAATAAGTATAATGAAGTAGAAAATATTGAAGTCTATAATAATAAAGCGATCTTTGAGCCCTATGAGCCAGGTTCTATGATTAAGGGTATTACTATGGCGGCGGCTGTGGATATGGGCGGAGTAACACCAGCTACAACATATATTGATACCGGTGAAGTTGAAATATCAGGTTACAAAATTCATAACAGTGACGGTGAAGCTCATGGTGTAAAAAATATGACTCAAGTTTTGGAAGAATCATTAAATACTGGAGCTATCTTTGCGGCTCGTCAAGTTGGACAAGATTTATTTAAAAATTACTTTACTAATTTTGGTTATGGTAATTTAACTGGTATTGAACTTGAAACAGAAAGAAGCGGAGATATTACTACTCTTAGTTATCCTAACGAAATATTTATGGCTACGGCTTCATTTGGTCAGGGTTTTACAGCTACACCTTTACAAGTACTTAATTCTTTTGCCGCTATTGCTAATCAAGGTAAGTTGATGACTCCATATATTATTGAAGAGATAAGGCACCCAGATGGTAAAGTAGATAAAACTGAGCCTCAAATGATACGTCAGGTTATTACAACGGAAACGGCTCAAACTTTATCTGCTATGTTGGCTTCAGTTGTTAAATATGGTCATGCTACTAGAGCGGGGGTAAAGGGCTATTACATTGCGGGTAAGACTGGTACAGCTCAAGTGGCTGATCCTAAGACTGGCAAGTATTCCACTGATAGGTCGATTCACTCATTTGTTGGCTTTGCACCTGTTCAGGATTCCAGATTTGTAATGTTAGTTAAGTTAACTCACCCTCGGAGCGTAGAATGGGCTACTTCTTCAGCTGCACCTTTATTTGGTGAAATAGCTCAATTTTTACTAAATTATTTACGGGTACCTCCTGCTTACGATTAAAACAAAAAGAGAAATAAAAAAGAAGACCCTTGTTCTTTTTTTATTTAATGATATATTAACAAATATGAAGAAAATATTATTTAAAATATCATGACTAAGATATTCTTAGATGAAAGTGGTGATTTGGGTTTTAGTAAACGGTCTAGTAACTGGTTTATTTTAACCATTGTTTTAACAAATAGTCATAGACGAATTGAAAATGTTATCAAAAGGACGCATAGAGGATTAAAGAAAAAATATAAGCGAATTAAAGAGTTACATGCATATAATTCTAATGTCATAACTAGAAAGAGAATATTAAATGATTTAGTTAAACTCGATGATATAAAAATATTATGTATTATTTTAAATAAGAAGAAAGTCTATACTGATTTACAAAATTAAAAAAGTTATCTTTATAGTTATACAGCTAATATTCTATTAGATCGTTTGAATAATAAGAAAATAATAATATCGGAAGATTCTGTTGAATTATATATTGATCAACGAGAAACAAATAAGTTTTTAAGAAAAAATTTCGAAAACTATTTACAGAGTAATTTAAAAAAGTGGGAAAATAATAATATTAAAATAAAAATAAAAGTTTCTCATACTAAAAAGTGTTTACAGGCCGTAGATTTTATATCATGGTCTGTGTTCAGGAAGTATGAACGAAATGATTATGAATATTATGAATTAATAAAAGATAAAATCATTGAGGAAAATTTACTTTTCCCTTAAAACAGAAAACCCCTTGCTTTAACGGGACGCCTTACGGTATCCCAACACAAGAGGATTTATTTCATGTTGAAATAATAACAGAAGTTATACACAATGTCCGTGCCTAAAACATTAATAGATTAATTAACAAATATGAAGAAAATATTATTTAAAATGCTTAAAATATTAGCAACTAAGATACTTAAGAAGTATCGTCCTTTGGTTATTGGTATAACTGGTAGTGTGGGTAAAACTTCTACTAAAGAAGCAATTTATGCTTTACTACGTGGCCATTTTAAAGTTAGGCGTAATATTAAGAATTATAATAATGAAATAGGCGTACCTTTAACTATAATTGGTGTAGAAACTGGTAACAAGAATATATTTAAATGGATTAGTATATTTTTTAAAGCTTTGGAACTAATAATCGTTAAGGATAAGGAATATCCAGAAATGTTGGTTTTAGAAATGGGTGCTGACAAGCAAGGGGATATTAAATATTTAGTAACTCTTGTACCATGTGATATTTCGGTAGTTACAGCTATCTCTAGAGTACATTATGAATTTTTTAAATCATTAGAAAGCATAATTGAAGAAAAAGGTGAAATTGTAAAACATTTACGTGATAGTCATATTGCTATTTTAAATAGTGATGACCCAAATGTTATGAAAATGAAAGACATGACTAAAGCTAAAGTTTTAACCTATGGCTTAGCTGAATATTCTACATTTAAAGCTAGTGATATTAAGTTATCATATAAGTTAGACGAAGTGGGTACATCGTTTAAACTTGAATATGATGGTAATACCTTACCTATCTTTCTACCTAATGCACTTGGTCCTATGCAAGTTAAAGCTATGTTAGCTGCTTTGGCTGTAGGTGTTTCTTTAAAAGTAAGTTTACTTGAACTAATTGATGATATAAATAAATACCAAGTACCACTTGGTAGAACTAATTTAATTAAAGGTATCAAGAATACTTTAATAATAGATGATACATATAATTCTTCACCAATTTCTTCTAAAGCTGCTTTAGATATTTTAAAAGAAGCTTTACCTAAAGAAAATGGTAAACGTCTAGCTATCTTTGGTGAAATGCTGGAACTTGGTACTTACACTGAAGCTGGGCATAGAGAAGTTGGGGAAAAAACAGCTGAACTTGGTATTGATGTCTTAATTTGTGTGGGCGAAAAAACACGTGATATTATTCGTGGCGCTAGAAATAAAGGTATGAGTGAAGATCATGTATTCTATTTTAGTAACAACAAAGAAGCAGGAACCTTTATTCAGAACAGATTACATGAGAATGACTTAGTCTTAATTAAGGGTTCTCAAGGTGCTAGAATGGAGCAAATTACTAAGGAACTTATGGCTGAACCTCTAAAAGCCGGTGAAATACTTATTCGTCAAACAGCTGAGTGGTTGTAATATGTGCCGCCTTCGTCTAGTGGCTAGGACGCCAGGTTCTCATCCTGGTAACAGGGGTTCGATTCCCCTACGGGCTACGACGTAAAACTCACTTCGTTCCCACGTGGCAAGCCATCAACATATACCTT
>CAZSGB010000017.1:0-11541 GCA_964606355.1 uncultured Gammaproteobacteria bacterium
GGGCGCGTGCCGAGGCGCGTAGCGCCGAGGCAACAAACGCCGAACATACAATTTGGCTCCGGGGACAGGACTCGAACCTGCGACCCATTGATTAACAGTCAATTGCTCTACCACTGAGCTACCCCGGATTAATAATCTCTGAGCTTTTTCATATCAGTATGATCCCCCATTTTTTCTAAAGCTTTAGCTTCAATTTGTCTAATACGTTCTCTGGTTACTCCAAACTCTTGACCGACTTCCTCTAAAGTATGAGCTACGCCATCAGTTAAGCCAAATCTCATTTCTAATATTTTCTGCTCTCTGGGAGTAAGTCCTGAAATAATCTCTTTAACATGATCTTTAAGAAGTTGAAGAGCGGCCACTCTATCTGGTGTAATAGTCTTGTCATCTTCGATAAAATCACCTAACGTTGAGTCTTCGCTATCTTCACCAACTGAAGTTTCTAAAGAAACAGTTTCTTGAGATATTTTAATGATATTTCTAACTTTGTCAAGGTCTTCATTCATTTCAGCAGCTATTTCTTCAGGTAAGGGTTCTCTGCCTAAATCTTGAATTAATCTTCTTTCAACTTGTTGAAAACGATTAATAGTTTCTACCATATGAACTGGAATACGTATAGTTCTGGATTGATCAGCTAGAGCTCTGGTTATGGCCTGCCTTATCCACCAGGTAGCATAGGTAGAAAATTTGTAACCTTTGCGATAATCAAATTTCTCAACAGCTCTAAATAATCCAATATTTCCTTCTTGAATTAAATCAAGTAAAGACAAAGAACGTCCAGTAAATTTCTTAGCGATACTAACGACTAATCTTAAATTAGATACGATTAACATACGCCTAGCTTCAATTTCACCTTTTTCATTACGTTTAGCAAGTGAAACCTCTTCTTCACTTTTTAAGAGCTGAGCTTTACCTATTTCTTTTAAATACATTTGAATAGAATCAGAAGATATTTCAGCTAAATCAATTTTTTTAAGTTCACTACTTATTCTTTCTTTATCTTCGTCATCTAAGCTAAAACTTCCTAAATAGCCATATTCTTGAGTAACAACTAAAATACCATTACGTTCTACTTCGTCTAAGAATTCTTCAAAAAGATTAAGATATTCTTCAACATCAGAAAAAGTAAAGATTACTTCTTCTTCGGTAACAAAACCCCTAAATCTACCTTTTTGAATTAAAGCTTCAATTTGTTCTTTGGTAGGTAAAACAATATTTGAAGCAATTTCTTTTTTTACCCTTGGTTTAAACTTAATTTGTTTCTTTTTAAAAGGTTTACTCTTTTTAACTAAAACTTTCTTTTTAGTAGCTTTCTTAACTACTTTTTTCTTAGTTACTTTATGAATAACCTTTTTTTTAGGCTTAACCTTAGTTTTCTTAGCTTTGGCTTTCTTAATTAATTTCTTCTTTTTTTGAGGCATAAACTTAAAAATCGTTTAACTCTGAACTTAGTTTAGTAAATTCTTGAGATAATCTATTCATCTCTTCCTTATTATTCTCATCCTGGGCTTTTTTAATCTCAAATTCTAATTCTTTTAATCTCTTCTTAGTATAATACTCTTTAATACGTTTAGTTAAAACAATTATTTCACGTTGTATTTCTGTCTTAGTTTCTTCACTTATTTCATCCTCAGCCAGAAGTGATAATTGATTTAAATAATCCTTTTCATTATTTTCTAAAGTATTACTAAATTCATTGTGATCAAAATTATGCTTGTTATTATAATAGATAATGAGCTCTTTGTAAAGCTTTTGAACTGGTAAATAAAGTACTTCTCCTACATTTAACCTCTTACTTATTATTTCCAAATTATCTGGGTATTTAAGGAGTAAAGCTAATAATCTCTCAGCAATGGCTTGTTCCTGAGTAACTACTACCTTGCCTGTAATAATCTTTTTTTCTTCTATTTGTGGTTTAACCTTATCCTTAAACTGTTCTATTTTCTTACTCAAAGCTTCTTCAGAAACTTTTAAAATATCTGCTAATTTCTTTAAATAATGTGATTCTTCTACCGGATCACCTAACTTAGAAATAACTTTAAGTAATTTTTGAGCTGCTTGCTTCTTATGATCTACTCTTGATAAATCAAGTTCATTTAAAGTTACTTTAAAAATGTAATCCATAAAATTTTCAGCTGTTCTCAAAAGTTCCTTCCATTTTTCCACGTCACTCCTTATTAAATCATCAGGATCTAAGTCTTCGGGTAAATGAACAACCTTAACATTAAGACCAGCTTGCCACATTAAATCAATGCCTCTGAGATTAGCTTGTGTACCAGCTACGTCAGCATCAAAAGCTATCATCACATTTTGGGTAAAACGTTTTATGAGTTTAATCTGATCATCAGTTAAAGAAGTACCGGAAACAGCAATAACATTCCGAGTATTAACTTGGTAAGCAGAAATAGCATCCATATTACCTTCCACTAAAATTGCATAATCTTTTTTACGTATTTCTTGCTTAGCTAAATCTAAATTGTATAATATATTACTTTTATTATATATCGGAGAAGTAGGTGAATTAATATATTTACCACCATCATATTCAGTCGCCATAACCCGACCCGTAAAACCTACAACATTACCATGGATATCACGAATAGGAAAAATTAATCTATTTCTAAAACGATCATATGGTTTATTCTTCTCACCTTGTTTACTTACCCCAGCTTGTTCTATTTCACGAAGAGTATATTTTTTTTCTTGTAAATAATCTATGGCTTCATGCCAACTATCTGGGGCATAACCTAATTGATAAGTTCCAATAGTATCATCAGTTATATTTCTATTTTTAAGATACTCTCTCACAAACTGAGCTGAAGAATTATTTAATAATACTTGGTGATAATAATTAGCTAAATCTTTTAACAGATCAAGTAACTTAGTTTTCTGATTATGTAATTCAGGATTAACATATTCTAATACAACATTAGCTCTCTTAGCCAATATTCTAAGAGCTTCAGGAAATTCTACGCCTTCAATACGTTTAATAAATTCAAAATGATCACCACCCGTACCACAACCAAAACAATGCCATATCTGCTTATCAGGGGAGATCATAAAAGAAGGTGTCTTCTCGTTATGGAAAGGGCACGTTGCTTTAAAATTCATACCCGCAGGTTGAACCTTAATATATTCTTGAATTAAATCAACAATATCTATTCTTTGTTTTATTTCTTCAACAGGCGTCATATATTTAAAATTGGCGGAGAGGGAGGGAGTCGAACCCTCGAGACCTTTTAAGGGGTCTACTTGCTTTCCAAGCAAGCGCACTAGGCCACTATGCGACCTCTCCGAGCACAAGCTTAATAATAATAGCTAAAATATATATTATGGTCAAATAGATAGTTTTCTGCTAAAATTATGACATAATTATTAATTTTATTAAATATGTTCAGCACGGCTCATTTAGCTACCGGCTTAATAATTGGTAAACTTACTGGTGATTATGTTACCGCTATTACTACCTCCCTAGTAATTGACCTTGATCATTTTATGCCTCTTTACAAAAAGGGAGTGTTTAGTAATTGGCAAAAATTTAGACAATTACTCCTTTCTTCAAACACGCCTCAAAGCTCATCAAGAACTTACTTACATAATATCTTTATACTTTTAACAATTAGCTTAATTGCTTTTTTTATTAATCACACCGTTGGTTCAGTTATCTTTATTAGCTATTTATTTCATCTTGTTATCGATGCTTTAGATAATCAGAATCTATACCTATTCTATCCAAATAAAAATTTAGTTCTCAATGGACCAATTAAATACTTCTCATTGGCTGAACTCATTTTTACTATTATACTATTTATCGTCTATTACATGATATAATATGTATAAATTATTGATTTTAATTAAAGCTAGTAGACCTTTCTATTGGCTGATTCAACCCTTAATTTTTACGGTCTGCTTTTTATCTTCAGGAGCTGATTTTAATTGGTTATCAATATCACAACTTATTTTATTATCCTTTCCATTAAATTTAGTAATCTATGGCTTTAATGATATTTATGACTTTGAATCAGATCAAATTAACCCCAGAAAAAAAATTATTAATGGCATAGTCTTAAAACAAGAGAATCGTAGATTAATAAAGAAAATAGCTTATATATTTATAGCTATCTTACTTATTAGTTCAATTATTACCTTAAATATAGAGAATATTATTTTCATGATAATTCTCTTATTTTTTATCTATTTTTATTCAGTACCTCCTATTAGATTCAAAGAAAGACCGCCTCTTGATGCTTTAGCCAATATCTTTATCTATATCCTGCCACCCGCTTTCCTAGGGTATAGTTTTGGCGCGTCAATCTTAGATTTTAATTACAAAATATATTTTGTTGCTCTAGCTGTGGCTGCTTTCTTTATTTTCAGCACTATTATAGATTACACCCCAGATAAAAAAGCTGATGATAAAACTTTTAGTGTTATACATGGTAAACGTACAGCAGCTTTAACAAGTTTTATTACTACTTTATTGATTTACCTTCTTAGTAATTTTAATACTCCTTTAATTAATTATTACTTATTATTCTGTCTTACTCTCTATTTAATAATATTTATTAAACCAAATGAAAAACTAGCAAATATATTTTTTAAACTAATTTACTTTGGTTTTTATCTAGTTTCATTTTACTTTCTCTATTTGAATATATAAAAAACCCACTCCGGTGAGTCTAATTAGCAGATTGATTGGTTTTTAGCCAACCAAACATAAAAGAGATTTTGGCCAATGATTTTTCCCACCATCGATGGACAAAGTCACTAAACCGTCATCAAAAACACGAGTGATAACAGTACTTCGTCCAGCTAAATTTTTTGCACCTACAATGGGTTCACCTCCCACTTTGAGTTCTTCATAAGTCAAAATTTTGACTAGGTTGCCGGGGTAGAACCCTTTAAGCCATGATTTCGGGTTAAGCCCAGACATTACCTTCTCCTATAAAGTATAATCTATACTGAACTAATGAAAACTTCATTTATTATCTCCTATTATTGTTTTATATTAACGAACATAGTTACATATATTACAAAAGTTTGACTAAAATGACCTTAGCTTTTATACCACTGATTTGGTTAATTAAGTACCACACTGTTTGACGGAGAGCCACTTTTGTTATTTAATCTATTTCTTCTTTTTCTTCTCTTGTTGCAGTATCTTTAGACTAGTTGGTATCACAGTATCTGGAATAAGTGAAATTGAATCAATTCCGGCTCTCACAAGGAATTGAGCAAATTCAGGAAAATCAGAAGGTGCTTGACCACAGATACCTACTTTTCTTCTTGGTTTATGATTATGGGCTGTAGTTATTACTTGTTCAACTAAAGCTTTAACAGCCTTGTTTCTTTCATCATAGACCTGAGAAACAAGTTCTGAGTCTCGATCTACACCTAAAGTAAGCTGAGTTAAATCATTAGTACCAATGGAAAAGCCATCAAATATTTTACAAAATTCATCAGCTAAAATTACATTAGAAGGTATTTCACACATAACATAGACTTCTAAGCCTTTGACACCTCTTTTTAAACCATTTTCCTCTAAAATCTTAAGAACTTTCTTACCTTCTTCTACGGTTCTACAAAATGGAACCATTAACTTCATATTAGTTAAACCAAACTTTTCTCTTACTTTAACTAAAGCCTTACACTCTAATTTAAAAGCTTCAATATATTCTGAACTATAATACCGGGAAGCTCCACGCCAACCTATCATCGGATTACCTTCAATTGGTTCAAACTCTTTACCCCCGATTAAATTAGCATATTCATTAGATTTAAAATCAGATAATCTAACAATCGCATCCTTAGGGTAAACAGAAGCTACAATCCGAGCTATACCTTCAGCTAGCTTATCAATATAGAATTGTGTTTTACTTTCATAGCCAACAGTTAATTTATCAATCTGTTTTTTAATTTTTGGATCTTTTAATTTATTGTAATGAATTAAAGCCAGAGGATGTATTTTAATAGTATTAGCTATAATAAACTCTTCACGAGCCAAACCAATACCATCATTTGGAATAAAGCTTTCATGGAAAGCTGTCTCTGGATTACCCACATTCATCATGACTTGTGTTTTAGGCTTTTTAAATTTCTTAATATTTATTCTATGAATTTTAAAAGGTAATAAACCTTGATAAACAAAACCTGTCTCACCCTGAGTATCATCAATAGTCACTAACATATTACTCTTCAACTTTTTAGTTGAATCACCCGTACCTACAATACATGGTATACCCAACTCACGGGAAACAATAGCTGCATGACAATTTTTAACAATTACTGGAGAATATTTATCCGTAAATACTACATAATTATGATTGCCTTTAACAGTGATATTGAAAACTTCTTGTTTTGTTAACTTAGCTCTATCTAAAGTCACTCTCTGCATTCTAAGATTAGAATTAATAATTTTAATTAAATCTCTTTTTAGACCTCCTTTTAACATTGGTAAAATATTATTTCTTATTTTTTCAGAATCAAGTAACAAATTATTATTTATATATGTTTTTATTCTACCTTTAAAATTAACTTGATCAGCAATATCTGCTAATAATTGTTCAGCATTGAATAACTTAGTCCCCATAATAACTCTTTTACCTACTTTCTTTAATCTTTTACTATTTTTTAATATTTCCTCTACCTTTTCTACAATTTGAACATTATATATATTCCTATTCATAGCCACTTGAGGTAAAATATTTAATTTTAAACAACTGATCATGATAGCTTGTAATAAATCACTATTGGAACAATATATATGTAACCTTGAGCCATCTTTATTCTGACTTCCATCACCATCTATTACGCCCGCTAAAAAATTTAAACATACTTCATTAGTGGCATCTAACAATAGCTTAGGTAAATCATCCTTCCAGTGCCTAAACTTAATAGCAATTTCTTTACCATAGCAACGATAAGCATTAGCATTACCTATAACTAACTTTCCTCTTATTTTACCTGAACTCTGTTTTTTAATAGATACACTTAAATCCTTGTCAAAAATATCTTTGAAATATTTAATAACTATTT
The DNA here is from genome assembly GCA_964606355.1 of uncultured Gammaproteobacteria bacterium. Taxonomy (GTDB): domain Bacteria; phylum Patescibacteriota; class Patescibacteriia; order UBA1558; family UBA10009; genus CAZSGB01. Next base: position 7,036 of record CAZSGB010000017.1, read on the forward strand.
TAATTAATTCTTCCTTATCTTTTGTCGGTTTTTGAATGAGTTGTACTTCTCCATGAGTTTTACTTAAATAAACACTACCATCAGTAAAAATAATCCCCCATAAGTAAGCTAATCTTTTATCAATCTTAGTAACCTTCTCTTGAGGTAAATAATCAGCTAACAACAAACTTTTTTTATCTTTTAAAATATTCTGAATTTCTTCTTCAACTAATACTCTATTTTTAAAAGTTAAAAACTTATGGTCTGGGGTTACTTCTAGATTATTACTTACTCTGCCAGTTTGTGAAATATTTATTTTAAAAGTAGTAGCCTTTCTTTTCATAACATCAATAATGGGTTGCCATTCTAATTTTAAACTATCTTTATTTAATGATAATGTTTTTAAACCTTTTAAACTTTTTAATTTAGTTATTTCCGTGAATGTTAAGAAACCTTTATTAGTCAAAATATTAGTTTTACCTCCAAAACATGTCCTGCCCCCAGCATCAGTGACAATAGCAGCTGCTTGTTTCATAATAGGTTCCCAATCAGGATCAGTCATTTCGGTCACTAAGACTTGTCCTTTTTTAAACTTATTAATTTGAGTGACACTTTTTATAACATTAACTTTACCTTGCCCTATCTTTTTACCTACAGCTGCTCCGGCTACTAAAACTTTACCCCTACCTTTTAATATATATTCTTCGATAACGTTCCTATCTTGCTGGGATTCAATAGTTTCTGGCCTTGCTTGGACTAAATATAATTTATTATCTCTACCATCTTTGGCCCATTCCATATCCATTGATTTATGATAATGCTGCTCAACGATTACAGCCCATTTAGCTAATTTCAATATTTCAGTTTCAGTTAAAGTAAACTTATTCCTATCATTCTCACTTACTTTAGCATCTTTAGTTTCTAAGTTACCCTTTCCATAGATTAATTTTAATTTCTTTGGACCTAAACTCTTACTAATTAAAGACCTGGTTGGTTTAAAAACTAAAAATTCATCTGGTGTAACCACACCTTTAACAATATATTCACCTAAACCATAACTTGAATTGATTAGAACTACGTCTTTGAAACCTGATTCAGTATGAATTGAAAACATCACTCCAGATGAGGCAAGGTCAGATCTAATCATTTTTTGAACACTGACTGATAAGGCAATTTTAAAATGATCAAACCCCTTATCTACACGATAACTTATAGCGCGGTTAGTAAATAATGAAGCAATACATTTTTTAACAGCAATTAACAAATCATTAGCTCCGGTAATATTTAAATAGGTTTCTTGTTGACCAGCAAAAGAAGCATCTGGTAAATCTTCAGCGGTAGCTGAAGACCTAACCGCAACATCTAAATTATTCTTTTTGTAACTCTTAGATAATTTAAAATAATTCTCTACAATTTCATCTTGTAAATCCTGAGGCAACTCTTGTGCTAAAATAGCTTGTCTAACTTTTAAACCACGCTCTGATAAATCATTCATATCATGAGTATTAATACCTGTTAATATCTCTTTTATCTTTTTGTCAGTATTGGTTTTTCCCATAAAAGTACGATAAGCATAAGCGGTTATAGCAAAACCATTAGGTATTAAGATGCCCTGCTGAGTTAGGTTTGAATACATTTCGCCTAGCGAAGCGTTTTTACCACCAACGTAAGATATATCTTTAATTCCAGTTTCATTAAACCATAAAATATATTTTTTTGATTTAGCCTTCATATATATTTATTAATTATTAATTAATTTTTACGTCTAACAATATAAATCCACTTTATTATCTCAATAATCAGAATAACTGTAAAGGAAACAGTTAAAACTATAATCCATTCGGACCATCTAAGAGGTACCGTTTTAAATACTTTTTGAAAGAATGGGAGATAAAGAGCACTTATTTGTAAAACAGCTCCTGCTCCCACAGCTATTAAAAGGTAAGGATTTTTGAAAAAATGTGAATGAAATATGCTATGTCTTAAAGTACGACAACTAAAAACATAAAGTAACGAATCAATGCCCAAAGTAGTAAAAACAATAGTTCTAGCTACTTCAAGATCTCCAACTACTTTCATAAAATAATAGAATAAAGCTAAAGAAGTAAGGCCAGTTACGGTGCTAATTATAATAATTAATAATTTTCTTTCACTATCTAAAATAGGTTTATTTCTTTCTTGTGGTTTTTCTTTCATTACTTCTTTTTCTCCAGGTTCAACGGTTAAAGCCATGTCAGGGAAACCGTCTGTAATCAAATTAATCCATAAGATCTGAGCTGGTAACAAAGGTATTGGTAAATTAAAAAATAAGCTACCAAATATAATGATAACTTCAGAAAAGCTATCAGATAATAAATAAAGAACTACTTTCTTAATATTATCATAAGCTACTCTACCTTGTTCAATAGCTTTAATTATCACTTTAAAGTTATTATCAAGTAAGATTAGACTAGCCGCTTCTTTAGCTACATCAGTACCAGACCCTAAGGCAATGCCTATATCTGCTTTTTTTAAAGCAGGAGCATCATTTATACCATCACCCGTCATAGCTACTACTTCACCTAAACTCTGCCAAGCATTAACGATTCTTAATTTATCTTCAGGTGTAACCCGAGCATAGATTTTGATCTTTCTGACCTTCTCAAGTAACTGGCTATCATCCATTTTAGCCAGTTCAGTACCTTCTAAGATACTTTCATTAGTTGTCTCTATTTCTAATTCAGAAGCAATGGCTTTAGCTGTTAATTTATTATCGCCAGTAATAATAACTGTTCTAAGACCAGCTTTTTGCGTAGCTTCTAGGGTAGCTTTAACATCAGGACGCAAAGGATCATTAATACCCACAAAACCAATTATGACAATTTTATCTAATACTTTTTCATAGGTTTTTAGACTTTCAGTTTCTTTACTCACTTCCCGATAACCAAAAGCTAAAACTCTAAGACCAACTTGACTAAGCTTTTTATATTTTTCCTTTAATTCTTTTCTTTTACCTTGAGTTAGTTTTTCAATCCGATCATTAATTTGAAGATGATTAGCTGCTTTAATAAGTAACTCTGGAGCGCCTTTAAAGTATATAACTTTCCCCTCCCGACCCACTCTATTTAAAGTAGCCATATACTTTATGGAAGAATCAAATAATATTTCATCTAATCGAGGATTTTCCTTATCTAAAATATTTTTTTTTAAACCTAGCTGTACACCAGCTAAAAGTAATGCTTTTTCTGTGCCACTCCCAAATATCTTGTAATCCCTAAGCTCCTTACCTACTTCTTGAATAATAGCATCATTACATAAAAAACCAATCTTAATTAAATTATATATTTCACTTTTACCAGCTTTAGAAAGTTTAGGTAAATCAGTGGCTAAGTTACAATCATATGAATTAGTTACAATACGAGCTACTCTCATTTCACCAATAGTTAAAGTCCCTGTTTTGTCAGTACAAATTACAGTAGTGGAACCTAAAGTTTCCGCGGCTACTAATTTTCTAACCAAAGCTCTTTTTTTAAGTATCCTTTGCATACCAATAGCTAAAATAACAGTTACAGCCACCACTAAACCTTCTGGAATAGCAGCCACGGCTACCGCTACAGCCGTATCAAACATTAAAATTATGTTATTACCTCTAAAAACACCAAAACTAAAAAGAACAATACCTAAACCTAAAATAAAAATACTTAAATGACGACTAAAGATATTCAACTTTCTTTGTAAAGGAGTCTCTTCTTCCTTAGTGTCCCTAACTAATTTAGCGATTTTACCAAGCTGAGTATTTATCCCAATAGCTACGACTACGGCTCGACCCCGACCTTGAGTTATGGTAGTACCTTGAAAAATCATATTACTCCGTTCAGCTAATATCTTACCAGTTTCCAAAACATCAATGCTCTTTTTAATTGTTTCCGGTTCGCCAGTCAAAGCTGCTTCCATAGTAGTTAGATCTTGTATCTCTATTAACCTAGCATCAGCAGTTACTTTGTCACCTGCTTCAATTAGAATAATATCACCTGGGACTAAATCCTGAGCCAAAATTACTTGAATAGTATTATCCCTTAATACCTTAACCTCCGGATTAATTAATTGTCTTAATTTTTCTAAAGCATTTTGAGCCTTATTCTCTTGAATAAAACCAACAATGACATTAATAAAAACGGCCGTAAATATTACGGAAGCATCAATTATTTCACCTAAACCTAAACTAATTAAACCAGCAATAATTAAAACATAGGTTAAAACACTTTTAAATTGATCAACAACTATTTCTAGCTTAGTTAGCTTAGCTTTTTTAGGTAAAGAGTTCTGACCATACTTTAATCTTAATTTATTTACTTCATCATTTGTTAAACCAAAAAGATTACTTTTTAAATTACTTAAAGCTTCTTCTTTTGTTAAATTATGCCAAAGAATTTCTTTCATAAGATTAAAGAATTATATGTATATTATACCAAAGATACATATTTTTAACTAACTCCGCATTTAATCATTTAATAATGTTACCGTAGCCTTCATCGTTGAATCATTTAT
>CAZSGB010000018.1:0-10971 GCA_964606355.1 uncultured Gammaproteobacteria bacterium
TAGGTATGACATTTCTATTTGGCTGTACTATGACATTATCATGTGGCTACGACACCTTTACACAATTAGTTGACAAAAGACAAAATAATTGCTAGTATTAAAAACGATTTTTATGCAATACATACTCAACATAGCACAACTGGTTATTGCCATATTATTAATAACTACCATCCTGATGCAAAATAGAGGCGCAAGTCTTGGTGGTGTCTTTGGTGGTGGTGGCGATATTTACAGAACTAAACGAGGTGCTGAAAAATTTATATTTACAACTACTATTATACTAGCTATTCTTTTTTTAAGTATAGCTGTCTTAAACGTATTTCTAGGTAAATAATATAAACTTGTGAAATTAGTAACCAGCCTGCTAACTAAAGCTAAGGCACTCTTAACTAATTTATTTAGATTTAGAAATGAATCTAATAACAAAACTGATAAATTAGACCAGAAACTTGTTTTTAATTTGAATAAAAAAGGTATACCTTCATATTCTCAATTTAAAACCTTACCCAAATTTCTTTCTAAAAAAGAAAGGGCTATCTTTAAATATTTAACTATTACCATAGCAATTTGTATTATTTTACTAGGTGGTGATTTCTATTTTAGACATACTTCAATCGTTCCCGATATTGGTGGTTCATATACCGAAGGTTTAGTCGGTGTACCACAATATATTAACCCAGTTTTAGCTTCGTATAATGATGTTGATAGAGATATTTCTAGTTTAATATTTAATGGTTTACTCAAAGTAAACAGTGAAGGTGTTCTAGAACCAGATTTAGCTGAGAGTTATCAAATAAGTCCTGATCGATTAATCTATACTTTTAAAACCAAAGAAGGTATTACCTGGCATGACGGTAAACCATTTAGTGTTGATGATATTATTTTTACGGTTAATGCTATTCAAGACCCTGAGTGGCAAAGTCAAATTAAAAGTGCTTTAGGCAATGTTCAAATAGAGAAATTAGATGAAACTAACTTACGCTTTATTCTAAAAGATCCCGTAACCAATTTCTTAAATAGTTTAACTTTTGGTATTTTACCTGGTCATAAATGGTTATCTATTCCTTCTAGTAATGCCACTTTAGCCGAGCTTAACAAAAAACCAATTGGCACTGGACCATTTAAATTTAAAAGTTTAACTAAAGATAAGAATGGTAATGTTAGAACCTATACCTTAGAAAGAAATGAAGACTATTTTAAACAACCTGCCTTTTTAAAAGAATTAAATTTTAAATTCTACGGAGACTTTGAATCAGCTACCAACGCTTTAGCTAACAAAAATATTCAAGGTTTAAGTTTGTTACCTAAAGAGTATCAAGAAAAAGTAGAAAAGAATAAAAATTTAAGATATTATTCATTATCCCTACCTCAATATACGGCTATCTTCTTTAATACTAAGCGTAATGAAATTTTAAATAATACCACACTAAGACAAGCTTTAGCTTATGCTATTGATAGACAATTAATTTTGCAACAATCATTAGATCAAAAAGGAGTTATCATTAATGGTCCAATTTTACCTGGTTTTATCGGTTATCACCCAGATATTAAAAAATATACCTATGACTTAGATAATGCTTCTAAGCTTTTGACAGAAGCTGGTTGGAAAGAAGAAATAGATGAAAATGGTTATAAGATAAGGAAAAAGGGTGATGAAATATTAAGTATTACTCTAACTACAGTTGAAAAAATTGAATACACTAATGCAGTAAAAATAATCAAAAAAAATTGGGAAGCTATCGGAGTAACTACTAATATTGAAATAATTACTAAAGATCGAATTGTCTCTGACATAATTGAACCTAGAAATTATGATGCTTTACTCTTTGGTGAAATTATTAAATCTGATCCCTACCCTTTCTGGCACTCCTCACAGACCGAAAGCCCAGGAGCTAACTTGGCAATTTGGGCTAATAAAGATGTTGACAAAGTCTTAGAAGAAGCTAGAGGTTTAGATGATCCAGAAGAAATAGATAAAAAATATATTCATTTTCAAAATATACTCTCTCAATATGTACCTGCTATCTTTTTATATAACCCCATCCATACTTACCCTACGGATATAAATTTAAAGGGTATTACCGCCACTAGAATTAGTGTCCCAGCTGATAGATTTAATAGAATTACTGATTGGTATATTAAAACTAAGAGAGAATTCTCTTGGTTGAATAATCAATTATAATATTCTTCTTTATATAATTAATCAACAAATTGAAAAATATTTCAATTAATTTTTTGCTTAGTCGGAGTGGCGAAATTGGTAGACGCGCATGGTTCAGGGCTATGTGAGCATCTGCTCTTGGAGGTTCAAATCCTCTCTCCGACACCATTTAACACATCAATTAAATACTATGATTAGAAAACAATATAAAAATACAAAAAGTAAGACAATTAAAAACCCTACTCATAAACCCTTAAGACATAATGTCAGTAATAAACGAATAACTGAAAGTCATGCTCAAAATACAAGAGACGGTAAGCTTAGAGTTATTGTTTTAGGTGGCAATGAAGAAGTAGGACGTAATATGACTGTTATGGAATATGGTAATGATATTATTATTATCGATATGGGACTTCAATTCCCAGAAGAAGATATGCCAGGTATTGATTACATCATACCTAACATTGACTACTTAAAAGACAAAACTAAAAAAATTAGAGGTATATTCATTACTCACGGACATTACGATCATATTGGAGCAATTCCTCATTTAATGAAAGATTTAGGTAACCCTACAATCTATAGCTCTGACTTAACTTTAGCTATTATTGCTAAAAGACAAGAAGACTTTAAAAATGGTACTAAATTAAATTTACAATCAGTTAAAACTGATGATACGATACAAGCTGGTTGTTTTAAAATTAATTTTTTTGGTGTTTCACATAATATCCCTACTTCTATGGGCTTAATCATTGATACTCCGGTTGGTACCTTAGTCCATACCGGTGACTTTAAATTAAGTGCTGATATCTCTGGAGATACACCAACTGAAATGGATAAGATAGCAGCATTAGCAAATAGAAAAATATTAGCTTTAATGTCAGACTCAACTAATGCTCCTCAAGCTGGACATCAACTTAGTGAAATGGAAATCCAAAAAAACTTAGATGAAATCATATTAAATGCTAAGGGTAGAATAATTATGGGAACCTTTGCTTCTTTACTTGGTAGAATTCAACAAGTTATTTGGGCTGCCGAAAAATTTGATAAAAAAATAGTAATTGAAGGTTATTCCATGAAAACTAACGTAGAAATTGCTAAAGCTTTAGGATATATTAAAACTAAGAAACATACTGTTATCCCAACTAAAGAAATGTCTTTGTATCCTAAGAATAAAATAATTATTCTTTGTACTGGTGCGCAAGGTGAAGATAGAGCTGTTTTAATGAGAATAGCTAATAATGAGCATAAAGAAATTAAAATAGAGCCTGATGATACCATAGTCTTTTCCTCTTCTGTTATTCCAGGTAATGAGAGAGCTGTTCAAAGACTTAAAGATTCATTATACAGGTTAGGAGCTGAAGTTATTCATTATCAAATGATGGATATTCATGCTGGTGGACATGCTAAAGCCGAGGATCTAAAATTTTTAATTAATTTAATTAAACCACAATACTTTATCCCTATTGAAGGTAATCATAGTTTCTTAAGACTCCATGGTAGAATAGCTGAAAGTGTTGGTGTTAATCCATTAAGAATTTTGATTGCTGATAATGGTCAGATAATGGAATTTACTAAAAAAGGTGGTAGACTTACAGATAAAAAAGTATTATCTGATTATGTTTTCGTTGATGGTCTTGGCGTTGGTGATGTTTCAAATATTGTAATTCGAGATAGACAAATGATGGCTGCTGATGGCATGATTGTAGTCATTGCTACGATTCGCGCTAAAACTGGTGAACTAGTTCAAAACCCAGATCTAATTTCTAGAGGCTTTATTTATATGAAAGAGAATAAGAAACTAGTCGAAGAAACTCGTAAGAAAGTAAGAGCTTTGCTTAAAGATTATGATCCTAGAACTTCAGCAAATGATATGTATATTAAAGAAAAACTACGCCGAGAAGTAGGTAGATACTTATTCCAACAGACTGAAAGAAGACCTATGGTCTTACCAGTTATTATTGAGGTCTAATATCATTTCATGGTAAAATACTTTATATGACTAAAAAAACATTATTCTCTGGTATTCAACCTACCGGCGAAATACATTTAGGTAATTATTTAGGTGCTTTAAAAAATTGGGTAGACTTACAAAGTAAATACAACTGTTTTTATTCAATTGTCGATTTACATGCAATCACCATAGATTATGATCCTAAGAAATATCAAGAAAATATACTAAAAACAGCTATAGATCTTCTAGCTATTGGTATTGATCCTAAAAAATCAACTCTCTTTGTTCAATCAACAGTTTCCGAACATACTGAACTTTGTTGGTTTTTTAATACCTTAGTCCCCATTTCAGAACTTGAGAGAATGACTCAATTTAAGGATAAGGCTTCCAGGAATAAGAAAAATATAAATGTCGGATTATTTGATTACCCTATCTTACAAGCAGCTGATATTTTACTTTATCAAGGACAAGTAGTACCAGTGGGTGAAGATCAATTACAACATTTAGAACTTACTAATACCATAGTGAGAAAGTTTAATAATAAATTTAGTAAGACTTTTAATGAAATCGAACCTATTATCGGTAAAGGAGCTAGAATAATGTCACTTAATGATCCAACTTCTAAAATGAGTAAATCCCTAGGACCTAAACATTATCTAGCTTTATCTGATTCTCCAGAAGTTATTAAAAAAAAGGTCATGAGCGCTATAACTGATACCAATGAAGGTAACGAAATGTCACCTGGAATAAAAAATCTATTTACCATACTTGAACTTTTAGTAGATAAAAAAATATATAATAAATATATTAAAGAATATAATAACAAATCTCTAAAATATTCTGAGTTAAAAGAAGGATTAAGTAATAAAATTATTCACTTCTTAAAACCGATTCAAGCAAAAAGAAATTACTGGTTAAAGAATAAGAAGAAAGTAGAAAAAATATTATTTAATGGAACTAAAAAAACGCGAATTATCGCTCAAAAAAATATTAAAGAAATTAAAGAAAAAATGGGTTTACTCTAACTCTACCTTCTCACTCTTTATTTCTTCACCTAAAAATTTACTACCTAAAATATTAAATTTATCTGAACTATCCGTAGTTAAATAACGGGTAGTTTTGCTTCTATCTAATTTTTTATCTATTTCTGGATGTCTTTTTAAATAATCTACTAATTTTTCAGCTACAATTAAAGGTGCATCTAAAACCTTAACTTTTTTACCAGCAATACTCTTAAATTGTTTCATTAGTAAGGGATAGTGAGTACAGCCTAAGATTAAGGTATCAATATTTTTCTCTTTTAAAGGCCTTAAACATTTCTTAACTACCATACGTGTTTCTACTTTTTTAAGCCAACCTTCTTCAATTAGAGGTACGAGTAAAGGACAAGCATTCTCAAATATCTCCAAATTCTCATCTTGAGCTTTCAACTCTTTAGTGTATGAACCTGATTCAATGGTAGCTTTAGTACCTACTACGCCTATTCTCTTAAACCTAGATTCCCAAACAGCTACTTCTGCTAAAGGACGGATTACGCCTAAAATCTTTTTATCCGGATGATTCTTAGGTAACCATTCTTGTTGTAATTTCCTTAAAGCTTCAGAAGAAGCAGTATTACAAGCAATAATTATAAGTTCACAGCCTTGATTGAATAAAAAAGAAGCAGCTTCTTTTGAAAACTCATATACAGCTTCTTGACTTCTACCACCATAAGGTGTTCTTAAGTTATCACCTAAATAAATATATGAATAATCTGGTAAAAGCTTTTTAATTTCTCGAAAGACGGTTAAACCGCCATAACCTGAATCAAAAATACCTATCATATTATTGAATTACTTCTAAAACTTCTTGTTGTCTTTTTTTTAATTCTTCTGGACTCTGAGCTTCAACTAATATTCTAAGTAAAGGCTCTGTGCCAGAAGGTCTTATATTAAACCACCAATCCTTAAATTCTACAGTAATACCATCTATTTCATCTAATATATTTTCTTTATAATACTCTCTAACTTTCCCCATTTTTTCCGCAGAATCATTTACTTCCAAATTAATTTCATCACCACGAGTATATAAACTATATTCTGATATTATTTTAGATAATTTTCTATTATCTTTAGACAAATTCTCTAAAACTAAGAGCATAGCAATTAAACTTGAATCGGTATAATAATTATCTCTAAAAGCAAAATGTCCTGAAACCTCTCCACTCATTATCCCATTCTCTTCGTTCATATGGCGCGCTAAATTAATATAGCCGACTTCACTTCTAATTGGTTTACCGCCCCACTTAACAATTAGTTCAGATACTGCATGAGAACAAACTAAATTATAGGCAATACCAGCACCTGGATTTTTCTCTAAAATTGGTTTAGCCATTAAAAGTAAAAGCATATCACCTCTTATTTTCTGACCGGTTTCATCAATAAAGAATATTCTATCACCATCAACATCAAACATAATGCCAAAATTAGCTTTTACTTCTAATATTTTCTCTTTAATCATTTCTTCAGCGCCTGGATCCAAAGGATTAGGTGGACGCTTAGAAAAAGTATTATCAAATTCTTTATTAATAGTTATTATTTCACCAGGTAATCTTTGACTAAGCTCATCTAAATACATACCGATCATTCCATTACCGGTATCAACCACTATTTTAAAAGGCTTTATATTATTCACATCAACAAAAGAAAAGACATGACCTAAAAATTCTTTTTTAAAATCTTTCTTATTAATTACACCCCTAAATTTTTCATCTTTTAAGGGTAAGTCTAATTTTTCAATCATATTCAATATTTCCTTACCACTTAAAATATCTACCTTTTCTTTATTTTCTTCATTTAATATAACCATTTTAAAACCACCATACTCTGGAGGGTTATGTGAAGCAGTAACAACCACACCTCCATCATATTTATACTTACCAACTACAAAATAAATATCATTTATTGAAATAAGTTCTAAGTTATCAACGGTTACTCCATGCTCTAAAAAAGTCTCAATTAAGGCTTCAAGTAAAGGCACCGAAGATTCACGTATATCACGACCTACGGCTATTTTTAAATCCTTAATCTCTTTCTTATTCCTCTTGGCTGACATTTTTAAAAAGGCTTGAGCAATATCACAAGCTGCAGTTTCGTTTAAATCAGTTGGGTACTTGCCCCTAATATCAAAGGCTTTAAAGATTGATTTGGAATAATTCATATATCAAGATTTTAACTCATTTTAATCAAGTATGCAAATTTAGAAAAGGACGCGAGTTATATAATCAACATCCTCTCTAATGTCTAAAAAATGTAATTATTTCATTTCTCTTAAAGTTCTCTTCTTTATTTCTATTAAAGCCCCTAAACCCCACCAGATAGCCACGAGACTAAATAACCAACCAATAATTGGAATACTCTTAAGAATGACAAAGATTATTATACCAAGTATCAGACTGCCAATTAAACTCATTTTTTGCCAACCAAAAGCCTTGGTTAACATTAAACCGATAGCTAAACCAGCAAAAACTTTACTTAAATAGATTAAGATAATATAGGTTAGAGATAAAAGAAAAGCTAGAGGTATACCAATAACTGTGATTAATAATAAAATTATGACTACTGGAGTAACAATGAACCAAACTAGACCCTGACCAATCTGTTTAGCTGGTTCTTTAAGCATTAAATCAGCGGTCTCTAAAACTTTTTTCTTAGCTAAAGAAATAATAACTAAGCCGACAATTAATAAGCCAAATAACTGAATTAGTTTAAAGAAAAAATAACCAGCGGTAATTATTCCTAGAACTCTTTTTTTCTGTTCTCTTGGATAAAACTGATTAAAAATAGTTTCGCCATCAATAGTAACTTCAGAAGAAACTGTGATTTCTTTACTAGCTGTATATTCAAAATTACCCATCAAATGAGCTGATGACAAAAAGACTACTTGTCCAGTTTTATCAAGATTCAATTTTGTCTTGCCACCAATATCACCAGCTAAAGTAATTGATTCACCAACAGCTTCAAAATTACCACCAGTTTTAGATCTAACATCTAAAACTGCACCAGCTAAACTTAAGTGTCCAGCTACCTCTGCTTGACTGGTTAAGCTAACATTACTACCAGCCGCCATAACATTACGACCAACCTTATTCTCGATGATTATATTAGAACCAGCTACTCTAACATTACCTAAAATTTCCCCATTAATTAATATATTAGAAGCTACGGAAAATACTGAACCATCTACTTTACCAGAAATGGAAACAGAACTACCAGCCGCAAAGACATCACCATTAATTGTTCCAGAAATGGAAACAGAATTACCAGCCGCAAAAACATCACCATTAATAGTCCCTGCGATTTCAATAATATTACCTGTGGCATAATAATTGCCATCATGGACTACAGCTTGAGCTAAATATACGTTTTCATTAGCTTCTTTTACAGTTGCTTGAACTATAAAAGGAATAACTAATAATAAAACCAAACCCAAGATTAAAGATAACTTTTTAATTTTTTTCATAGTTACATTTTAATTTATTAATCTCTACTATATATTTTAAAGAATGCTAATACATTACGCAATATCTATTTTTTAGCAATAGAAACAATATTTACTCCCCGACCATAAACTTTTCTATTTGGTTCATGATATAGGAAATTCTTAATAACTTTTAAATTTGATATTTTAAATAATTTATTTAATTCCCTTTTAGTAAAAACATGATAATATCTCTGACATTGTATCTGACCATCAGGTGATTTCCATGGTATAATATAATCCTTCCAAAAATATTTATTCCAAAACCTATTAAAGTAATATTTTAAATATGGCTTGTGCCACATATGCCAATTCTTCATAAGTAGGTAGCCACCCGGCTTCAAAACTCTTTCAATTTCACTTAAAGCTTTAAGTCTCATGGCTTCACTAGGTAGATGTAAAAAAACCGCAATACAAATTACCAAATCAAAACTATTATCCTCATAGGGTAACTTAGTAATATTACCTTCCACAATTTTATCACTTACTTCAGAATATCTTTCTTTAACAATCTTTAGTAATTCATAAGAAATATCTAAACCATAATATTCAATATTTAAACCTTGTTCTTTTAAATATTTATATAATCTACCATTACCACAGCCTAGATCTAGAATTTTTTGATGATCTCTGATATACTCGGAAAACAGGTTAAATCCAGTCCAAGGAGCATATCTTGTACTAGAAAAATGATCAGCTATCTTATTATATCCGTCTTTGACTTGTTCGACTATTTTATCTGATTTATTCATATGGATAAGTATCAAGAAATAATGAAAGAATTAATTAAGCAAGATCCTCAAACTAAGGATGAATTCTTAGAATTGAAAAAAAAGCTTTCAGGTCAGCATAACTTAGCACCTGTGACTAATGCTACCCTGATCAAAGCGTATAGTCAAATAGGTATAAAAAAGGATCTAAAACTCAATAATTTCTTAATGAAACGAAGAACTCGTACCCTTTCAGGTGTTACCCCTTTAACAGTTCTAACTATGCCCTATGATTGCCCTGGTAATTGTATCTACTGCCCACTTGAACCTGGTATGCCTAAAAGCTACTTATCCAATGAACCAGCTGCCCAAAGAGCTAAATTAAATAATTTTGATCCAGCCAAACAAGTTATCATGCGAATTAAAGCTTTAAAAGCTAATGGACATGAAGTAGATAAGATAGAGTTATTAATACTAGGTGGTAGCTTTAATGCCTATCCTAAAAAATATCAAAAACAATTTATAAAATCATGTTTTGATACTTGTAATGAAAAAGGATCAGAAAACTTAGAAGAAGCTTTTAAACTAAATGAATCGGTAGAACACAGAATAATCGGTATTACTATTGAAACTAGACCGGATTTAATAAATGAAGAAGAAATTAAATGGTTCAGAGACTTAGGCGTAACTCGCATCCAAATGGGCGTACAACATTTAGATAATGAAATCTTAGAATTTGTCAAACGTGGTCATACTGAAAAAGAAGTAATAAAAGCAACTTACCTATTAAAACAAACTGGTTTTAAAATAGATTATCACTTAATGCCTGACTTACCTACCTCTACTCCCCGGAAAGATTTAAAAATGTTTAAAGAAATATTTAAAAATGAAGCATATAAACCAGATCAAATTAAAATCTATCCCACGGTTATAAGTGAATATGCTCCATTATATAAATTATATCAAGAAGGTAAACATGAACCTTATTCAGAAAAACAATTATTAAAGTTATTACTTAAAATTAAATTATTAATTCCTTCTTACGTTAGAGTAAATAGATTAATAAGAGACATACCTAAAGAAAGCATAATTGCTGGTAATAGTATAACTAATTTAAGACAATACTTACAAAAAGAATTAATAAGAAAAAATAAAAAATGCAAATGTATAAGATGCAGAGAAGCTCGTGAAAATGTGAAGAATATTAAAATAGCAAAATTATTTGAAGAAAAATATCGAGCTTCCCAAGGTACAGAATATTTCATAAGTTACGAAAGTAAGAATAAAGACAAAATATACTCATTTATACGTTTTAGAATAAATGATACTAAAGATAACTTTATTCCTGAACTTCAAAACGCTACTTTAATTAGAGAACTTCATACCTATGGACAATTAGTCACTGTCGATAGTAAAAAAAGTAATATTCAACATATTGGTTTTGGTAAAAGACTAATAAAAATAGCTGAAGAAAAAACTAAAAAATTAGATTATAATAAAATAGCTATAATTTCTGGTATTGGCGTTAGGCCATATTATGAAAAATTAGGATATAGCTTAGAAGGTACATATATGGTAAAATATTTAAACTAATACTTTTAAGACATATGACTCCAAAACTCAATCTT
>CAZSGB010000019.1:0-10580 GCA_964606355.1 uncultured Gammaproteobacteria bacterium
TCTTTTTCTTTAACTTCACTCAGATCTAAATATCTAACAAATTTTTTACCATCTTTTTCAATTACTGCCCTAAGCGGGATATATAGTACATCATCAACTGTAGCAGTAGTAATATCTACATTAGCCGTCATACCTGATTTAACACGCTCATCTTTTTCATCAAAAGTTAATTTAACCTTGTAATAGACAACATCATTTATAATAGTTTCAGCCGGATCAATAAAGGTAATATGTGAAGTAAATATTTCATTTTCATCAAAAGCGTCTAAAGTAATTTGTGCTAAATCTTCTACTTTGACTTTAGTAATATCACTTTCTGGAACATCAACTTCAATTTCTAGATTATTTTCACTGATAATGGAAATAACTGATTGTTGAGCCCCAATATATTCGCCAAGTTGATACTCTACCTTAGTAACTACTCCTTCCAAGGGAGAAATTAAGGTATATTCAGCTAAATCAGCATAAGCAGCTTGTAAATCAGCTTGAGCCATTTTAACTTTAGCGTTTTGTAAATCGATTTCAAAACCACGTGGCTCAGCTAATATTCTATCTAATTCAGCTTGAGCTAATACTAAAGTAGTTTCTGCTTTCTCAATATTTAACTGAGCACTTTCAATATTATTATCATAATCAATTAATTTAATTAAAAGATTAGACTTAGCAGTTTGTAAGGCAGTAATTGAAGTAGAAAAACTTGATTGATCAGTAACAATCGTAGCTTTCCAGGTATCAATATCAGTTTGTGTAATAGTGCCAATAGTATCTAAATTACTTAGTAAATAGAAACAAGAACTAAGAGCCGTATTTACTTTACCTTGGAGTGAATATATTTGATTAAGATAATTTACTATATCATCAACTGAATTAGTAATATTATAATTTAAATTTTGAAGATTAAATGAATCAGATGAATTTTTCGCAGTAGTATAATCAGTATTAGCTTTGTGATAACTAGTACTATAGACTAATAAATATTGCCTTTCATTAGTTAAGATTTCATTAATATCTTCTAAAGAATTTGAAATTAAAAACAAAGCTTCAGAAGCTTCATTTAAAGCTTGTTCTTTGTATGACATTACATTTTCATTCTTAACTTCTTGAGCGTTCAAAAAAGCTGCTTGATAACTATTTAGATCAGCTTGAGCTTGTGAAACCTTAGCTTGAGAAATAGCTATCTCTTGATTAGAAGAGCCTTGAATGACGCTATCTAAATCAGCTTGAGCTTGTAAAACCTTAGCTTGAGCAGAAGTTACAGCACTTTGTTGTTGTAAGGAGTTAAGCCTAGCTAAAATTTGTCCACGACTAACAAAATCACCAGCTTTAACATACAAAGTACCAAGCTTAGCAGCAATTTTAAAATTAAGATTAGTTTCTGTTGAAGATTCTACTTTACCAGTAGCTGAAACACTTTGGACTAATTTGCCACGTTCAACAAAAGCAGTTTGATATTCTAAAACTGTATTTTTATTTTTATTACTTACGATACCTCCTATAACAATTATTAGGATTATTAAAATGATCCAGAATAATTTGCTTTTTACAACCTTCATATATTTCATATAAATAATCTATAAATTAATTAAAGTATAAATGATACCACCCACAAAGATAAGACCTAAAAACATCATTAATAGTGGTTTATACTTTAACACATATTCAGGCTTTCTTTCAAGGGTCTTTTTCTTTTTTAACTTATAATATATAGCTAAGATCAGTAAACCCTCAAAACCACCACCAATTGCTCCAACTGTTCCAATTACCTTAACAAAACCATGTAAACCAAGCAAAAATACAGCCAGTGGCACCAGCATGGCCATAGACCAAGCTAAACCATGTTTTACTTTAAGGTCATATAAATAAGTACTTTTAATCGCTAAACCCAAAGTTAAAAAACTAGTTGCCATAGTAAAGAAAGCAAAGATATTACCAAAAATAATCATTGATTTACTAACAGCTTGCCCTAAACCAATAGTAGCAATTTCAGTAGTAGCCATACCAGTTATACCAACTACAATCAAAGTAAAAATTAAATAAACAATAAAAGGAATAGATACACCAATTAAAATAGCTTTTTTAATATCTTTTTCCCTACCTTTTAAAACTAATCTAAGTTGTGGTACAGCCGATGTACCACCGATAGCAAAAAAAATAACACCATAGGGAATAAATAATTTAGATAAGTCAAATTGACTTAAATTACTAAAATTTAATGAACTAAAACCCCAAAAAGTAATAATAATAACAATTAACAAAATAATTAAGGTCATAATAAACTCAAATTTCTGAACAATAGTTAAACCAATATAGACTAAAGCTGAAGCCCCAACAAAAAAAAGTAGACTGTAAACTACTTCACTACCACCAGTTAAAGCGGCTAAAACTTGACCTTCGCCAATAATATAAGCAAGTAAAGCTCCATAAAAACCAAAAACTACTGAACCAAACATTAAATACTTACCCCACTTACCTAAATATTTTTCAGCATAACCTGTTAATTGATGTTTAACTCTGGTACTTAACACAATTTCACCTAAAAATAGGTTGATCATGATAACCGTATAAGAAATAATAGTTAAAACTACTAAACCTGTTAAGAAACCTGCTTTAGCCACTACATAAGGGATACCTAAAATACCGGCACCAATAATAGTCCCGACTAGAATAGAAATAGCTTCAAATAATGGTAATTTTTTCTTCATAAATATTATGGCTCTAGACTAGACACTTCTATGCTATAATAGCAAAATGAGGCTAAATAGAGCGAAAATTTCGACTTACAAAATTAAAAAAATTATTAAGTGTTTTTATTTAGATATTACTGCCTCTAAAACGGCACTTTTGCTAAACATGAATCGCAATACGATTAACCGTTGGTACATGGAATTTCGTAGAGCGATTTATGTCTAGCAAATGAAACAGAGTGAAAAATTATTCGGTGAAATCGAGATAGATGAAAGCTATTTTAGCGCTAAGCGCGTCCGAGGATTCAGGGGAAAATTGAAACGTGGCAGAGGCACTAAGAAACAACCAGTATTCGGACTCCTAAAGCGTGATGGTCGAGTTTACACTCAAATTATCCCTAATTGCAAAAAACCTGTGCTACAAGCCATTATTAAAGGGAAAATAGATAAATCATCGATTATCTATTCGGATGGTTGGCGAGGTTACGATGGATTAGTCGATGTTGATTTCAATAAACATTTTAGGGTTAATCATGGTGATAATGAATTTTCAAAAGGACATGGAATTCACATTAACGGCATCGAGAATTTCTGGAGTTTTACCAAGCGTAGACTAGTTAAATTTACGGGGTAAAAAAACATTTTGAACTACATCTGAAGGATTCTGAATGGCGCTATAGCAAAGAACCTGGTATGCTGGAAAAAGAGCTATGGCAAATTTACAAACAATACTTAAAAAGTAATCACATAGTATAGATATCTAGTCTAGAGCCATATTAATTATTAGTTTTAGGAAAAACATCTTGCCTAATTTCATTTAATTGTTGATTATTACCATTTATATTATTCTCTTCGGATTCAATTACTTTACCACCTTGAACAGTTGGAATAACCGTAGCTTGTAAATTAACCGAACTATTTAAAGTATCAGATAAGATAGAAATTAGTTTATCCATTTCTCTAGAAGTTAAATTACTTCTTGCTCTTAGCGTAGTAAATATATATAATGTATTATCTTTTTCTTTAATCTCTAGTTCTACTAAACTCCCCTCTTCAATATTACTAATTAAAACTTGTCTAGTTAAACGATATTGATTCTCTTGTCTTAGGCTATTTTTAGTAATAATAATTAAAGGTATAAGAATCACAATTAAAAAGATTAATGACCAAATAAAATGACCCTTACGTCTTTCTTTAACTAAATCAGATTCTAAAGGTTTAAACTGGGCTAAATAAAAGAATAAAGCTGCTGATAAAACAACCGCAATAATATTAGCAATAAATAGTAAGAAAGCCCCGGCTGCTTGTTCTAAGTTACTGTGAGCAAAAGAAATACCTACAACACAAAGTGGTGGAACCACAGCCGCTGCAATAACCACCCCAGCAATCATATTACTTTTTTTAGGATAACTTATAACAAAAGCAGCCATAAAACCAGCAACTAAAGCAATTATTAATTCAAAAATAGTTGGCTCTGTTCTAGTTAAAATTTCACTACCAACTTCTTTGAAAGGAGTAATCAAACCAATTAAATAAGAAATAATTAAAGATAATAAGATAACTTTAATTAAAGCAAATAAACCTTTTTCAAAAAGCCTAATACTACCCCGCACCATCCCAAGAGCAATAGCAAGCATCGGCCAAACCAGTGGTGTTAGTAACATCCCACCAATAACTACAGCATTATTATTTAAAATTAAGCCCAATGAAATAATAATAGTAGCAAAAATAGATAATGTATAAAAATCTAAATCCGCTTTAGTTTCATCAGAGATTTGAGCGATAACTTTTTGATGTCTAAGACTATCTAATTTAAATAGGGCAAAATATTTTTTTAGGTTAATTGACATAAATTAATTATTAAAAAGATTAATAGCTTCATTCCAAATTGAAGCATTGCCTTCTTGTTTTAACCAATACCACCATTCAACTCCCCAAAAGTAAATAGGAGTTAACCCAGTTCTTTTAGCATAAATTAAATTATCTTTAAATCTATCTAAGTTCATTGATTCATATTGTTTTTCCAGAGGTGTTAAAAGAACTGGCATACCTAACCAAGGTTCCATCTGCATTTCTGAAATAAATATATTATTTACCCCCATAATAAATTTAACTAATCCTGCTTTTAAGTAATAATAAGCAGGAGGTAAAGGATAATAAAAATAACCCATATGCTTATTCCAAGTTACTCGGTAAATACTAGTCCCTACATAATCGCCTATACTTGCCCCCCTTAACCAAGTAGATAATTCTCCACTTTCTGAAATAACAATGGGTTTAATATCTAACATTTTAACTAAAGCAACTTCTTTTTCAAAAAATTCATTATCCATTCTTGGACATTCACCAAAAACTTTAAGATATGGTTCATTTTCTACTTGCCAGGCAATAATGCTTGGATTATCTTTATATCTTAAAACTAAAGCTTGTAAAAGATCTAAGACCTTAACTTGCCACTCTTTTTCACTTAGTTTATAACTCCAATCAGGCCAATGACACTCAGGCCATCGAGGTGTTCGGTGACCAATAGCTAAAATAACTTGAGCTTCATTTTTCTGAGCTAATTGAAGTTGCCAATCTAAATCAGTAAAATCATAATTATCCATTTCTTTTTCAATTAAATCCCAATGAGCCACTAATCTTAAATCTTTTACCCTTAATTCATCAAAAATTGAAACATATACTTCTTGCCAATTTAAATTAAGTTCCGAAGCATATTTCTGTGAAAAAGTAACACCATATCTCAAATCTTTATCCTGACCAAAATCAGCAGCATAAAGCCAAGTAATGAAAAAAACTATAAAAACAACGAGTATAGCTTTTAATGTATTATATATTTTATTCTTCATAAACTAAGTTAAGATTAAAAAGATACCTAAGAATAAGATGATGCTGTAAACAATTTTAGGTATTAAATATGCTTTAGAAACATTTTCTTGATAAATTTGCGATTTAAACTTAGATAGTATAAAAACTAATGAAATAATGAAAAAAAACTGAATTCCATTTAAAGCAGTAACTAAAATAACATTACCTAGATTAATAGCATATTGCATCATAACAACTCCTGCTCCACCAGTAATTTGACCAATGAAGAAAGCTAACCAACGTTGGTTAGTTTTAACTCCATCTTTAGCTTTTAATTTAATAATCTCTGACCAACCACCTTTGATGGAAGTAAAGAGAATAGCGGTAATTAAAGAAATCCATTTTAAATAAACAAAAGCCATAATAAAAGGCATTTCTAGATAAGCTAATTTATTAAAGCTATTAGCTAAAGCAAACATAATTGCCGAAGCTAAAATAAAGAACCAAACATGTGACTTTATTTTAGTTCTAAGATGTCCTACTTGTGATAAGAAATAACCAGCTAAAGTAATCGCTAAAACACCAATCAGCTGATTAAAAGTAATAGTATTAAATGAAAATAGGAAAGAAAATATAAATATGAATAACGGAGTTAAACTAACAATTAAAGGATTAACCCTAGATACTTCAGACTTGGTAACCGCTAAGAATAAGAAATAGAGAGCAAAATAAAATGAAGCTCCGCCAACAATTAATATACCTAAATGTTCTTGGGGAAAAAAGAAATTATCTTCAAAGAAGATTAATAAATTACTAACTATTGAACCCAGTAAAGAGATATAAAAAACATAAGAAATTGGTATGACCTTAGTCTTAGTTAAAATGTATTTATCAACAATAGCAGCCATAGCCAGTAAAAAGAAAGAAATTATAGCGATAGTAAACCACATAAATTAATAAGGTGAAATTGTTTCAACTCTTTTAGCTTGATAACTATGTTTAGATAATATCTTTTCAATATTAAAAATACCAAGTTTAGGCGCTTCTAAATAACCTTGAGCTGCCGCTTCGGCTAATCTACCACTTTTTATCCAATCCATTAACCATTCACCGGCATATCTAATATCTTCTTGATCAATGCCAGCTCCAAGATTAATTAGATATTTCTGGTTAAAAAATTCTTGTGAACCAATTGGCGGAGCAATAATAATCGGTAAACCTAAACCAGAGTAAAAACTGAGTTCTGAGGGCTTAGTCCATAATATATCCGTAGTACTAATCCATTTATTAAATTCTGTAAAATAATCATTTTTATTCTTAGTGTAAAGTATTCTAATTTCTTGACCTAGATACTTACTTAATTTATTCTGTCTAACCACTTTCTTAAAATATGTATTAACTTGTCTATGAACACCAGCTATTAAATTAATACGTATTTTTTTATTCCTTATTAAATCTGCTAAGCCTTTTATTATCTCACCACCTAATTCTCTCTGAGCTCCTGCCCCACCAACGGCAAAGGTTAAAGTTAATGGGTGATCACTCTTTTTAGGAAAACTTTTAATTTTTAAACTAGTTACTAAAGTTTCTTGATACTTACTAATATAATTTCTTTCTGGATCTAAATTAACTAAACGCTGAGCTAAATCATGTCTAGCTTTCTCACATTTCTCATTACCAAGTATTTCCAAAGGTAAAGGAAAACCTGTTAAATAAATATTACTTTTAGCTACGCCATATAATTGTAATCTCTCAACTACTCTTTGGTTAGGAGCAAAATATTTGATCCGACTCTTTTTAGGATCAATGGAAACCCAAGTCCTACTCATATCAGCGTCACAGATAATGCAAAAGATATCACCAGGATAATTATTTGCTTCTGCCATAAAAGCCGTAGCAAAAAATGGAGTAACAAAAGGTAATGGATTTTTAGCTAACTTATCTATTAAATGTTTACCCCAATCTTGATGCTTAGCCATGTGAATAGTTGAAATAACTTGAAGATTAGGGCGTGATAAATCACGTTTAGGATAAAACTTAGGTATTCTTTGAAATAAATTAAAAAAGCCAAAAACTAAATCACCGGCAATTGGCACATTCTTAAAACGTGAGATAGCTTCATAGAATTTACGTTGATTAAGCCAAGTCTTTTTATCTTTCCATGGTATTCCCGGATAATCATTAGCAATAATAATTCCTTGATAAGCAATACGTTTTAAAGGGTTAGCAGCTCTCATATGACCATAACCCATATTAACTGTAACTACCCAGACTTTTAATTTATTTTTGTTTTCCGACATAAACAAAATAATTAAGAATTATTGTTCTTCTAATATAAATTATACCATTTTTTAAGTAATTTAAAAACCTTAATAACTTCACTATTAAGGCTTTAAAATATTCTAATTAAACATTAATAATTCAGGCCTAAAAATTAGTAAAAGACCAAGCATTAAGATAATTAAACCACCGATTAAATGAGAAAAACGAGTATACTTACCACTGACTCCCACGGTTTTTAAGGTAATCATAGCAATGATAAAAACCAGCATATCATCAAGCATAAAGATAAAGATGTAGAATAAAAGGTACATATAATACTGCCATCTACTCATTTCGGTTAAAGCTAAGACAGAAGTATATATTGCCGGTAAACCAGCACTACAAACTACTTCTACAAGATTAACAGCAAAAGCTATTAAAGTAATACCAATTATTGACCACCATAATGATTTACTCTCAGTAATTTCTTTTAACTTTTCAAATATTTTTCTCCTTTTCTCAGATTCAGTAACTTTACATCCTGGCCGATTAATCCAATACTCTCTTAAATTGTAGCTTCCAGCAGTAATCGCTACTAAACCAATTATTAATCTTAAGGTAAAAATTAGACCAATAAATAATATTAAATTAAGCCAAGCAGCTAAAAATACGAAATAAACAAAACCAGAAGCTAGAATAAAAGTAATACCTAATAACCACATTCTACGCCTATTCTTAATACTAAGTAACAAAGTGATTAAGAAAACCAGGACCCACATGGCACAGGGGTTAAAACCATCAACAGCAGCAATAACAAAGGTTAAAAATGGTAAGGATACGTGTTTAGTCTGTATTTCACCAAATAGAGGCAAATTTAAGGTCTCAGGGATATCTATATTACTAAATTTCTTCTCTACTACGGGTTCCTTGTCTTGTAATGAACTCTTGTATGTTTCTAAGGAATCGTTACACTCTGAAGCTAAACATAGATCAACTAATCTTTTAATTTGTGTACCTGTACTAACACTATCAGCATAACCAATTATTAACTGATCACCAATTACTGTCACTGGTACAGCATTTAAATTTTGATGATATATTTGACTAGTAGCTTTTAATAAATCTTCTACTTCTTGACCTGAAAATACATCATATTCAAATACCTTAATATCACTACCATAATCACTCTTTAATTGCTTTAAAAAGATCCTTTCCTCATGGCAATGAGGACAGGTTTCGCTATAGAATAAATAAATATTAACTGGTTCTTTAGCTTCTACAATGTTAGTAAATGAAAAGAAACTAAAAAAGAATAAAATAATTAAAAAGAAGTATTTTAAATAATTTTTCATAATTAATTTATTAAATTTTATATCTAGTAATTTGAAAACCTACTCTCTTAAATAACCCCAATTATGTAATTTATCACTATCTTCATTCCATCTATCCCCAATATCATCACGATAAAACATATTAGGTATTAAGATATTTTGAATTCGGTGATAGGCCTGTTGTTGAGCTTGCATCATAGTAGGACCAGTCCCAACAATAACAAAGGTGACGCCTGAACTACCAGCAACTAACCATTCATTATTTAACTGTTTAACATCTTCAATATGAACACCCTCTAAACCTTCTTTTTTAAAGATGATTAAAGTATCTTTGGAGCTAATCGCATTATTCTTTATCTGACCACCATAAGGAAAAGGTGGTATAACTAAACGTACCCCCACTTGAAAACCAGATCTGGTTTTAAATTTTTTTAAACTACCATCAGCTAAAGTATAGAGAATTTCACCAATTGGCATTAACAGACCTTCTTGTTGAATTTGAATAGTTGGATAACCAAAACGAGCAGTAAATTCTAAAGGATAAACCCCATTATTATTAACAATACAATTTAAATCAATAACCCCTACATAATGTTCCCGCCTTAAAACATCTTGCATTTTAAGTAAGGTAGTATTAAATATTTTATTCGGCATACTCCAAAACATGGAAGTACCCATTTCTCCAGTGGAAGGTCCAATATTTTGGGGAAATAACCTTTTATGTTCAAAGTTTACGTTAATTGGATAGATAAACTCATAACCATTAAAAAAAGCACTAACCCCTACTTCTACACCACTTACTTTTTTTTGAAGTTGAAAAACTTTAATTACTTTAGACCAGACATTTTTATATAACTCCAAAACTTGAATAATGTCCCGACCATCGTCTTCTTGCCCAACGTAAAGAAATCTCTTAACACCTTGGGCTTCACCACTTGGCTTAATAACATACTTACCAGGATTAGCCTTTACATAATTAATAGCTGTATCAAAATCAGTAAAGGTTTCATAAGGTATAATACCAATACCATTTTTCTTCATTTCTTCCTGACCAAAAGAACGATCATCTTCTAGCATATCAGTATAGGTAGTACCACCTACTACTAATTTACCTGAAGCTCTTACCTTTTCAGCCATTTTACCCATACCTAAAACATCATCAAAAACAACAAGATCAGCCCAAGCCACTTCATTTTCCCAATTTGATACTTTAGGTACCAAACCATCAGCACTGTCACTGTCTTCTTCATTTTTTATATAATACTTAACTTCATGACCTTCTTTGGCTACATGCCAAGCTACATCACTAATTAAAGCATCATAGGAAACAAAAAGAAACCTCTTTTTATCAAAACTACTTTTCTCTTCATGATT
This sequence comes from uncultured Gammaproteobacteria bacterium, assembly GCA_964606355.1. Lineage (GTDB taxonomy): Bacteria > Patescibacteriota > Patescibacteriia > UBA1558 > UBA10009 > CAZSGB01. Next base: position 10,460 of record CAZSGB010000019.1, read on the forward strand.
GTTCATAAATTTAGAATATAAATAGTGTAATAATTATATCACATTTAAAATATAGTTTAAGACCGCCGAATTGAATCATCTAAAATGTTACCATAGACACTCTCGTTGAGTCATATAATAT
>CAZSGB010000020.1:0-10332 GCA_964606355.1 uncultured Gammaproteobacteria bacterium
GTCGACTACATGTTAACAACTCACGCCTTGTCCAGAACTGGGTGGACTGATACAGTAAATTTACATTTCTTAAAAATAATAGTATAATTAAGCTAAATCTATGAATAGAATTAGTCTAAAAAATGTTTCAAAATATGCAGGTCATAATGTTGAAATAGCTGGCTGGGTATATAACTTCCGTTCTTCAGGAAGTCTTTATTTTTTAGAGCTCCGTGATGGTTCTGGCTTTATTCAAGCAATTGTGGCTAAAGACGTAGTTAGTGCTAAAATTTGGCAAGAATGTGAAAAAATAACTCAAGAAACCTCTGTTATTTTAAGTGGTGAGATAACTAAGCATCACAAGAAAGATGAATACGAATTACAAGTTAAAGATTTAGAATTAGTTCAAGTATCAGAAGAATACCCCATTTCTAATAAAGAACATGGAGCAGACTTTTTACTTGATGAGAGGCATTTATGGCTTAGATCTTCTAAGCAATGGGCGATTCAAAAAGTAAGAAATGTCGTTATCAATGGTATATATGAATTTTTAAATAAGGAGGGTTTTACTAAAATTGATTCTCCTATCTTAACACCTAATGCTTGCGAAGGTACCACTACTTTGTTTGAACTAGATTATTTTGATTTAGGTAAAGCCTATTTATCTCAATCTGGACAACTTTACTTAGAAGCAGCTATCTATTCTCTAGGTAAAGTTTTTGATTTTGGGCCAGTCTTTAGAGCTGAGAAATCTAAAACACGTAGGCACTTAACTGAGTTTTGGATGATGGATGCGGAAATGGCTTTTTTTGATCATGAGATGAATATGAGGATGCAGGAAGAATTAATTTATTTTATTATTCAAAAAGTATTAACTAATTGTAAAGAAGAGTTAGTGATATTAGAAAGAGATTTAGAACCACTTAAGAAGATTAAAGTGCCATTTGTACGTTTAACTCACAAAGAAGCAGTTAAGAAGTTACAAAATTTAGGTTCTGATATTAAAAAGAATGAAGATTTAGGTGGTGATGATGAAACCTTGTTAACTCAAGATTCTTTGTTACCAGTTTTCGTGGAAAAGTGGCCTGCTGAAATTAAAGCTTTTTACATGAAAAGAGATAAAGATTTAGCTCTGTGTGATGATTTAATAGCACCAGAAGGTTTTGGTGAAATAATTGGTGGATCTGAGAGGGAAGATGATTATGATACTCTAGTTAAACGTATTAAAGAACATAAATTACCTGAAAAAGAATTTCAATGGTACCTAGATTTAAGAAAATATGGTAGTGTACCACATTCAGGCTTTGGCATCGGCTTAGAACGTTTAGTTGGTTGGATGTGTGGTACTAAGCACATCCGTGAAACCATACCATTTCCAAGATTAATTAACAGACTTAAACCTTAATTTAAAATAATATGATTTTAAAAGTTGGAGAAAATCCAGAAATTGAACCAGTACAAGAAAAGCCAGAAGAAGCTATGTTTAATGGTATTGAAAGAGCGGTAAATAGCGCTGCTGATGCTATTGAAACAAGTCCAGAAAAATTAGATTTAACAAGATTAAAAGCAGCTATTTCTGCTCATGACAAAAAATTTGAATAATATGAAGATAAATAATATTGAGACAGTAAAAAAAGTAGGAGAAAAAGTATTACTTAAAGGCTGGGTAAATATTATTCGGAAAATGAGTAAAATTATATTTCTTGATTTACGTGATAAATCTGGAATTGTTCAGGTTGTTTTAGTACCAGGAGAATTAGATAAAGAATCTATTGAATTGATGAATAATATTAAGCCTGAATACGTTTTAGAAATTGAAGGTGAAGTAAATAAAAGAGGGGATAAACAAATTAATAAAGATTTGGCTACAGGTACGGTTGAAGTCTTAGCTAAGAGAGTTAAGATATTATCTGAATCATTAACTCCACCTTTTGAAATTGATAATGAAGACAGACAAGCTAATGAAGAGTTGAGATTAAAATATCGTTACTTAGATATTAGACATGAGAGAATGAAAAATAATTTGCTTTTAAGACATAAAGTAATTCAATTTTTTAGAAATTATTTAAGTGACAGAGAATTTGTTGAAGTGCAAACCCCTATTTTAACTAAATCTTCACCTGAGGGAGCTCGTGATTATTTAGTACCATCTCGTGTTCATCGGGGTAAGTTTTTTGCTTTACCTCAAGCTCCTCAGCAATACAAACAACTTTTAATGATTGCAGGCTTGGAAAGATATTATCAAATAGCTCCATGTTTTAGAGATGAAGATGCAAGAGCTGATAGATCACCTGGTGAATTCTATCAATTAGACATGGAAATGAGTTTTACGGATCAAAATGAATTATTGGAACTTGTTGAAACTATGTTTATGGCTATGATTAAAGAAATTTTTCCAGCTAAGAAAATTCTTAAATCACCTTGGCCACGTTTAAGATACGCTGAAGCCATGGAAAAATACAAAAGTGATAAACCGGATCTCCGAAAGAATAAAGAAAATAAAGATGAATTAGCTTTTTGTTGGGTCATAGATTTTCCATTATTTACTGATCAAACTAAAGAAAATGAACAATTTGTTGGTACTCAAGGTAAATGGGCACCTTCACATAATATGTTTACCCGGCCTAAAGAAGAAGATTTAAAGTATTTAGATACAGATCCAAGTAAAATAAAATCATATCAACATGATTTAGTTTTAAATGGTTTTGAGGTCGGTGGGGGCGCTCTTAGAATCTATGATTCTAAGATACAAGAAAAAATCTTTGATTTAATTGGTTTTGATCAAGAACAAAAAGAATATTTTAAACATCTATTAGAAGCCTTTAGTTATGGTGTGCCACCTCATGGAGGTATAGCTCCAGGTATTGATAGATTATTGGCTACGATACTTGGTGAAAAAAGTATTAGAGAAGTTATTGCTTTTCCTTTAACCTCTGATGCTCGTGACCCATTAATGGGTGCTCCTGCTAAGGTAACAAATGAACAACTTAAAGAATTAGGTATTAAAATATAATATGAAAGTATCTGCCTTACAGAAATATATCTTAGTAAATAGCTTTGGCAGTAAGAAAGTAAATAGAAAGAAGTTTGATAAGTTCTATGATAAGAAAAAGAATTTACTTAAAGGTGAAGCTAGGATTAAGATTATTACTAAATCAATTGAAAGATTGATTAATAAGGGATTAATTGTTGGTTACGGAGAAAAGACTCAACATAAGTGGTACATCTCAGAGGTTGAGTTAACACATAAAGGAAAATTAGTTACTAGAAAATTATTAGGTGAACAAATTAAACTACCCTTAAAAAAGAAATAACTATGCCTATCTCAAAAACATTATTAAAAAAGTTAAATGAATCTAAAATAAAGCATGAAATAGTAAATCATCGTAAAGTTTTTACGGCTTTGGATGTAGCAGCTACCTTAAAAGTAAAATTAGAACAAGTAGTTAAATCTTTACTGATTAAAGCAGATAAAGATTTTTATTTAGCCTTACTGCCTGCTAACAAGAATTTAGATTTAAAGAAACTTGCTAAAGCTTTAGGTATACCTTTAAAGAAAATAAGTATTCCTAAAGAAAAAATTATGACTACTAAGTTTAAGGTAAAACCTGGAGCTATGAGTGCTTTTGGTTCAATATATAAATTACCGTTAATTGTAGATAAAAGCTTAATTAAAGTTAGAGATGGTATATTTTCATCTGGTAGCTTTATTGAAAGTTTTAGGATGAAAATAAAAGATTATTTAAAATTCGAAAAACCTTTAGAGGGTAATTTTAGTGTAGCTAAAAAGATTAAGAAATCTAAAACAAATAAAAAAAAGTAGTGAATAATATATATCAGATAAAGCTTGAAGAATTTGAAGGTCCCTTGGACCTGCTTTTACATTTAATTGAAAAAGAAGAAATGAGCATTACGGAAGTTTCTTTAGCTCAGGTTGCTGATCAGTTTATGATCTACATTAATACTTCTGAAAACTTAAAACCTACAGAAATAGCTGATTTTTTAGTAGTGGCTTCTAAATTGTTACTGATTAAATCCAAAATACTTTTACCTACCATTAAATTTGAAGATGAAGATGAGATAGATTTAGAAAGACAATTAAAGATATATAAGGAATATTATGAAGCTTCAAAGAATATTGAGAGTATGTTAAAACAAAAGAATTTTACTTTTAACCGAGAGAAACCATTAATTGTTTTGAATAAGAAATTTAGTCCACCACTCAAACTTAAATTAAAAGATTTAGGTTTGGTTTTTAAAGAAATACTTTTAAAATTAGAACCAATTGTTAATTTACCTAAAGATGTTATTAGAAAAACTATTTCGATTAATGAAAAGATTCAACAAATTAAAAAATATATTTTAGAAAAAGTAAGTTTTAATTTTAAAACTTTGTTAATGAATGGTAATAAGACAGAGGTAGTAGTATCATTTCTAGCTATGCTGGAACTTGTTAAACAAAGAACTATTACAGTAAGACAAACTAGTTTATTCAATGATATTGAAATAGAAAAATTAAATGATGAAAAATTATGAAATTAAAATCACAAATAGAAAGTATCTTACTTGTTAGTTCCAGACCAATTATTATTACTAATTTAATAGAACAATTTAAAGTTAAAAAGGATAAAGTCATGGAAATCTTAAATGAGTTAAGTACTGAATATGAAGAAGAAGCAAGAGGTATTAGATTAGTTATTAATAATAATAAGGTACAAATGGTTTCATCGCCTGAAAATACTGATTTAGTACAAGATTATTTAAAAAGTGATTTAACTGGTGAATTATCTAAGCCATCACTGGAAACTTTAACTATCATTGCTTATCGGCAACCAGTAACTAAAGCAGAAATGGAGCAAATTAGAGGAGTAAATTGTAGTTTAATCTTAAGGAATCTAAATATACGTGGTTTAATTGAAGCTGATTATAATAAAGAAAGGGGAGTAACAGAATATAATGTTACTTTAGATTTTTTAAAGTATTTAGGCATTGATTCCATAACCAAGTTACCTGATTATGAAAAATTAAATAGTGATGAGAACTTACAAAAACTTTTGAATTCTGAATATGAACAACAAGAAGTAGAAGGCGATGAAATAGTTAAAGTAGAAGTAAAACAAGAATAAGATGAGATTAAATAAATACTTATCAGAAGCTGGCATTGCTTCAAGAAGAGTAGCTGATAAATTAATAAGTGAAGGTAAGGTAAAAGTGAATAATAAGGTAGTTAATGTTTTGGGTACTAAAATTGATCCAGGTCAAGACATAGTATATTGTTTTAATAAACAAGTTAAATTACCTGATAAATTAATCTATATTGCTATTAATAAACCAAAAGGTTATTTAACTACTACTTCTGATCCGGAGAAGAGGTTAACTGTAATGAGTTTAGTACCTTACGAATACAAGGTACATCCAGTTGGTCGTCTTGATTTAGAGTCAGAAGGTTTACTCATCTTAACTAATGATGGTGATTTAACTCAGAAGTTGACTCATCCAAAGTATGGACACGAAAAAGAGTATAAAGTTAAAGCGAACAAAATAATAAATGATAATTTTGTCGAAACCTTAAAAAAGGGTATTAGATTAGGTGAAGGTTTAGCTCAAGCTGATAAGATAGAAGTAATCAATGAAAAAGAATTTAATATAATTATTCATCAAGGTTGGAAGAGACAAATCAGGAGAATGGTTGAAAAATTAAACTATCAGGTAATTTCTTTACAAAGAGTAAGAATTAATAAATTAAGATTAGGTAAATTAAAGTTAGGTGGTTATAAAGTAATTAAAAAAAATGAAATTATATAGAGAGACATTAAGATTAATCATTAAATTAGCTTTAAAAGAAGGTCTGAGAATATTTATATTATCTTTACTCATCATATTAATCTTTAATGGTTTGATCTGGTTATTTGATTATTTTAATTTGAATGATTGGCCTAAGATATTATTAGGAATCTTTAAATTAGTTATGTATATTTTTTTACCACTTTACGTTTTAAATAAATTAATTAGGACTTTTAGAAGTTTTGGTGGGGGAGCGATGATTGTTACTTTTATTATCATGTCTTTAGAATTTAGTTTACTTTTTATCTTAATCTCATTTATCTCCTTAATTTTTATTTCTTGGTCTGATTTAGTTTTAATCTTTAAACAACCCATAAATGTTATTATCAATTTTAGCTAATTTAATAGGTTTTTATGGTTTAATTGATTTATCCTCACCAAGTGATAATATAATTAATTTAAATCAAGATCATATTTCTTATATTGAAAGAGTCTACTTATCCGGACCAATTAAGAAAAATAGTACTTCACTGGGTTTAGATATTAGTGCTAATTCTGCTATGGTCATTGATCAAGAGATGGATAAAGTTTTGTGGCAAAAAAACAGTGATGAGGTACATGCCATTGCTTCGATTACTAAATTAATGACGGCTTTAGTCTTCTTAGAGAATAATCCAGGTTGGGATACAGAATTTAAAATATCTACTGAAGATTATCGAGAAGGAGGCAGAAGACGTATTTTTAACGGAGAGATTATTAAAGTTAGGGATATATTTAGTACAGCATTAATTGCTTCAGAAAATAATGCGGCAAGTGCTTTAGTTAGATCAACGGGACTTAGTGAAGAAGATTTTGTTAAACGTATGAATGAAAGGGCTATTTATTTAGGTATGACTAATACTATATTCTATGATCCAACTGGTTTAAACCCAGAGAATAAGTCAACGGCTTCTGATTTAGCAAAACTAGTTAAAGCTGCTTTTTCAAGAGAAGAGATACGAAACATTACTTCTTCAAAGGAATATGAATTTAATGTCATAAATACTGGTACACATTATTTAATGGAAAATACTAATGAATTGCTTGATAGTTATTTAAATATTAGTGCTGGTAAAACTGGTTTTATTGATGAAGCTGGTTATTGTTTAACTAGCTTAGTAAAGTATAATGGACATGAAATATATATTATTGTCTTAGGTAGCGATAGTCATTTTAATCGTTTTCAAGAAGTAAAAGCTTTGGCTACTTGGACTTTTGATAACTATATTTGGCCAGAATAGTTAAAATATCATATAATAGATATGGAGATATTAATTACATTTTTAATTTCAATGTTACCTTTCTCTGAGTTAAGGGGTTCTATCCCTATAGCTATTACTGTTTACGAGCTATCTCCTTTTTCTGCCTTTTTTGTTTCAGTTTTGGGTAACTTCTTAGCAGCTCTATTAATACTGCTGATTTTGCCTTTAATTGTTGATTACTTAATGGCTAAGAGTAAACTATTAAATAATTTTTTTACTTGGTTATTTACTAGAACTAGGAGTAGAACTATTGATCATTATTTAAAGTATGGTTATTGGGCTTTAGTTATTTTTGTCGCTATTCCCTTACCAGTAACCGGTGTTTGGACCGGAGCTATTGCTGCTTACATTTTTAACATACCTTTTAAAAAATCTTGGTGGTTAATTCTTTTGGGTATCATCATGGCTGGTTTAATCGTGACTTTTGCCACTTTGGGTATAATTAATTTATTTATATGAAGAAAAAAATAATAATTGCTAATTGGAAAATGAACTTATCAGATATTAAAGCTTTTAATTTAAGTGAACAATTAGCTAAGAAGTTTAAAAAAGCCGATGATGTTGATGTCGTTGTTTGTCCAAGTTATACGGCCTTGGGTAGTGTTTTCAATGAAATAAGAAAAACAGAAATAAGATTAGGAGCTCAAAATTGTTTTTGGCAGAATCAAGGGCCTTTTACTGGTGAAATATCCCCGAGTATTTTAAAAGAGTTAGGTTGCTCCTATGTCATAATCGGACATAGTGAAAGAAGAGGTAATTTGAATGAGACTGATTTAATGGTAAATAAAAAGGTAAAGTTAGCTTTAGAAAATAATTTAATTCCCATAATTTGTGTCGGTGAAACTTTCGATGAAAGACAAGTGGGTCATAAAGATTTTAAGATTATGGAACAAGTAAATATGGCTTTAGAAGGTGTTAGTTTAGGCGAGAAGGAGTTAATTATTGCCTATGAACCTGTTTGGGTCATTGGTTCTGGGCAAGCTGTTGAACCTCAAGAAGCAGAACATACCTTACAAGTAATTCATCAGGTCATTATTGATAACTTTGGTCCTGAAATATATGAAAAACAAATTAGATTAATTTATGGTGGTTCTGTTGATAAGGATAATATTAAGTATTTTATGGAACAATCCATGATTTCTGGAGCTTTAGTTGGTACGGCTAGTTTAGAGCTTGATACTTTTTTATCAATAATTGAAGCTATTTAATATGTTTGTAAACTTTTCAAAAATATTAAGTTTAAGTAACGAGAAAAAAGCTTTACCTGCTTTTAATACAATTAATTTGGAAATTACTCAGGCTATTATTGAAGGCGCTCTTAAAGCTAAGTCTCCCATTATTATTCAAGTTTCAGAAAATGTAGTTAAATATGCTGGTCTTAAAACTATATATAATTTAGTCAAAAATCAAGTTGAAGATAACTCTCAAGATATTGCTATGTCTTTACATTTAGATCATGGTAAAGATTTTGAGTTAGTTAAACAGTGTGTGGATATTGGTTTTCCTTCAGTTCATATGGATGCTTCTTTTTTACCCTTTGAGGAGAATATTAAATTAACTCGTGAAGCCTGTGAGTATGCTCATTCTAAGGGAGCTCTTTGTCAGGGAGAACTTGGTAATATATTAGGGCAAGAAGGTTTAATTAAAATGCAACAAGGTGAAGATATTTCTAAAATCATGACTAACCCAGAGCAAATCGAAGAATTTATTGAAAGTACAGGCGTGGATACTATAGCTGTTTCCATTGGTAATGTTCATGGTTTTTTTGTCGCTGAGGGTGGTTTAGATATTACGAGATTGAAAAAAATAAATGAAAAAATTAAACTACCTATTGTTTTACATGGAGGATCAGGTATTCCCGAAGAACAGATTAAAGAAGCTATAACTTATGGAGTTAGAATTGTAAATATTGATACTAATTTAAGAATGGCTTTTCGTGATGGTTTAAGAGAATCAATTAATTTAAATGCTGATCTAATTGATCCTCGTAAAATATTATTACCTACTAAACTAGCTATACTTGAAAAAGTAGTAGTTATGATTAATCAATTAATAATATAATATGTTTCCCATAATAATTATAATAATTATAATTGCTTGTTTAATAGTTATGGCTGTAATAATTTTCAAAAAATTTCCTGTATTAAAATCAATTGATCCCAAAGCTTCATCGGTTGTTCAACAAATGGATGTTAAGAAAAAATTAATTGAACAAAGATTACAACGTCAAATAAAGGATAAGGGTCTTAAAGTCTATTCTTTTTTAAAACCAATGTTTAGTCGTTTAGGTCTTGCTCTTCGTAGGGGTTATCAAAAATTAATTGAAGCTGAAGAAAAGTATCGTCACAAAGCATTAAAATCAAGTTTTAAAGATAACGTTTTAAAAGAACAAAAAATTAGTGAATTAGTTAAAAAAGCAGAAGAATTAATTATTAATGAAAAATATGAAGAAGCGGAAAAATCATATATTGAAGCTTTAACTATTGATGATAAGGATTATGAAGCCTATAAAGGCTTAGCTAAGCTCTATATGCTTCTTAAAGATTATAAGCATGCTAAAGAAACGTTTGAATTCTTAATGCATTTAAATAATGAAGATCCTTTTATCTATCGTTCACTGGGGGAAATAGCAGCAAATAGAGGAGATTTAAAAACTGCTGAAGATGGTTATTTAAAGAGTTTAGAGTTAGATAATAAAGATATTTCGTCATATCTTGATTTAGCTGAAGTCTATTTAAATCTTGATGAGCCTCAAAAATCATTTGAAATATTATCACAAGCTGCAGCTCTAGAGTCTAGAAATCCTAAAGTTCTTGACTTTTTAATAGAAATCAGTATAATACTCGAAGATAAAGTAGCTGCTCGTAAAGCCTTTGGACAGTTACAAGAATCTAACCCAGAGAATAAGAAACTAAAAGAATTCAAAGAAAGAATTGAAAAGCTTTAAGCCGTTGTAGCTCAGTTGGTAGAGCAACTCCATGGTAAGGAGTAGGTCCGCGGTTCGAATCCGCGCAACGGCTCCATTTTAATATCGTGGGTCGGTGGCAGAGCGGTCAATCGCATTAGACTGTAAATCTAACGCCTTACGGCTACGTAGGTTCGAATCCTACCCGGCCCACCACTGATCCGTACCCCATAAAGTGGACACGGAGAAATCTAAAACCAAGTGTTTTCTTTTGTTAGAATTATATAATTAATAATTAACAAAAGAAACATGCGGATGAGCCTGACAAAGATTACAATGATTATTTAAAAGTTAAAGACATCT
>CAZSGB010000021.1:0-10073 GCA_964606355.1 uncultured Gammaproteobacteria bacterium
GTTTAACTGATAAAGTAGATACTATCATTACCATACCTAATGATAGATTACTACAGGTTATTGATAAAAAAACATCTTTACTTGATGCTTTTGCCATAGTTGATGAAGTTTTAAAACAAGGTGTTCAAGGTATTTCTGAAATAATTACTATACCAGGACTTGTTAACGTTGATTTTGCTGATGTTAAGGCCATTATGAAGGATGCAGGCTCTGCTCTCATGGGTATTGGTAGGGCTAGTGGTGAATCTAGAGCTGTTGATGCTGCTCGAGCCGCTATTGATAGTCCGTTGTTAGAACTTTCCATTAAAGGTGCTAAAGGCGTTCTTTTTACTATTGCTGGTAGCAAAGATTTAAGTATGCATGAAGTTAATGAAGCAGCGGAAGTGATTACTTCATCAGTTGATCAAAACGCTAAAGTTATCTTTGGTGCCATTATTGATGAAGCATTAAATGATGAGGTTAAGATTACGGTCATTGCTACTGGCTTCAATAGTGCTAAATCACAAATTAATGATTCTGAATCTTCTAAAAAAGAAGAAATATTTCAAATTAAACAGAATTATGAACTAGTTGGAGAAAAACCTCAAATAGCTAGCCGTAATCTTTTCTCAAAGAGAATAAGTCATAAGCAGTCAGAGGAAAAAGTAAGTATTCCACCTAAAACTAAAGAAGAAGAAGAATTAGAAATACCAGCCTTCATTAGAAAAAAGATGGGGGGTAAATAATTGATATGAAATGCCCTATTTGTTTAATGCAAGAAACTAAGGTAAATGATTCTCGTTTAATTGATGATGGTTTCTCAATAAGAAGAAGAAGAGAATGCCAAAAATGTGGTTTTAGGTTTTCTACGCAAGAACAGATGGAAATACTTAATTTGATGGTCATTAAAAGAGATGGTAGTAAAGAAGCCTATCAACAAGATAAAATAAAGAGAGGCCTAGAAAGAGCTTTAGAGAAAAGACCATATTCGCAAGATCAATTTAAAAGGTTAGTTAACACCATAAAAAGAGATATCCAGAAAAAGAAGAAAGAAGAAATTACTTCAGAAGAAATTGGTGAGATATTAATGAAGCGATTAAAGAATTTTGATAAAGTAGCCTACATTCGTTTTGCTTCAGTCTATCGGTCATTTGAAGATGTTAAAACATTTCAAAAAGAGTTAAAGAATTTAATAAATAAAAAAGTACAAAAAGTTAAGAAAAAATAATGGATGGACACTTAAACAAAATAACGAAGATAATAATTAGTGGAGCGCTAGCTGTAATTATTTGGATTGTTGGTATTATTATTGGTCAAGAACAAACCGTAACTATTTTAAGTCCAGAGGGTGGCTTAGGAGGCATAATATCTAGGACTAGAAGTGCTCAGGTAAGTTTAATGTTAGATTATGGTACGGGTCGGATAAAAGTCTATCCTGAAATAAAAGTAGAGTATGGTTCTTCGGCTCTAAATCTTTTAGAACGTATTGAAAATATTGATAATGATTTTAATTTAGAATATACCTTAGAAAAAGATCAAATATTAAGTTATTTATCTTTAAATGGTTATCCTAATTTTGAGGTAGGTAAGAAGTGGTTAATTTGGATAGATAATGTTTTACAAACTGATGATTTAAATAATGTGAGATTAAAATCAGGTGATGTTATTGAAATAAAATATATTAAACTTTTAGAATAAATATATGCCAAATTATCAGGGAGCTTCCTTAGAAGAACAAGTAAAAATATTACTGGAACAAAATTTAGCCTATTCAAAAGAAATATATCACATGTCTAAAAAGATTAAGGGCTATATCCTCTGGGGGAGAATAATGACGACGGTTAGTTTAGTAGTATTTGTTATCTTACCAATTATTGTTGGCGTCATAATTATTCCACCACTAATTAAAGATGTGATGGGTTCAATAGTACCCGGTGGAGCAAGTCAAACGGATGGCGCAACTACTTCAACTCTAATTAATCAAATAAAAGAGGGTGGTGGCGCTTTAAACTATTATCAACAGATATTAGATCAATACAATCAATGACAAAAGTATTTTAATAATAATTACCTCTTAACTTAAGAGGTTTTTATAACTCTCATAGGTATGAATTTGTATCATAATATTAGATTAATTGATGATTTGAATATTCCACATCCTAAGTGGGAATTTGTTAAAAGTAGTAAAGAACTCAAGAAGTTTAATAAGATTAAAGATTATTGTGGTTGGACAATTCGTGTTGCTTTCTTTAAAAATGATGATTTTCGAGAACCTATTTATGTTAATTGGTTACCTAAAAAGCAAGTACCTAAAAAGGTAGACGAATTTGCTAAGGTCGCTCAAGCTAATTATATTATAGTAGTCTATCCATCATGGAAATTTAATAAATCAGGTACTTTACTAATTGATAAAGATCGTTATGTTATTGAAGCTACGGATGGTAGTATTCAAGATTTAATGAGGCAGGGTAAGTTAAAAACTAGTTTAGTGTTTAATAAAGAGAAGAGATTAATTAATACTACATTAGGTAATTCAGAATTTTTAACTAAGAGTGAGATAAATAAAATATTAAGTGCTGTGGAGAAAATTAATAAATCCATGATCTTAGAATGGGCGATTGGAGCGCGAAATGAATTCTTATTCTATAAATTAGAAGATTTAAAAATAGCTGGTCAGATGTTAATAAAAAAATATGAAGGAACAATTAGATAAAGTAAAAGAATTAAAAAAAAAATTTAAAGAATTAAAATCTGAGATTGATTTTAATTCTAAAAAAGAAGAAATAGCTAGGTTAGAGGAAAGAATGAATACTCCAAATTTTTGGGGTAATCAAGATGAAGCAACGACTATTTCACAGAAAGTCTCAATTTTAAAAGAAGAGCTAGATAATTGGTCTAATCTTGAAGAAGAAATTAAAGCTATGTATAACATGCTTAAAGAAGATGAAGGAATAGATTTAAGTGATGAATATTATTTGTTAAAAAGTAAATTTGATAAGTTAGAAATATTAACAGTTTTAAATGAAAAATATGATAATTCTAATGCTATACTTTCTATCTACGCTGGAGCGGGTGGAGTAGATGCTCAAGACTGGACAGAGATGTTACTTAGAATGTATCTTAGGTATTTTGAAAAAAAAGGTTTTAAAGTAAAGACTTTAGATCAATCTAAAGGCACTGAAGCAGGTATTAAATCAGTTACTTTGGAAGTAAAAGGTAACTTCAGCTATGGCTTTTTAAGGTCAGAAAGTGGCGTTCATAGGTTAGTAAGACTTTCCCCATATGATGCTGATAAAGCACGTCATACATCTTTTGCTATGGTCGAAGTTATACCAGAGATAGAAGCAGAAACTGATTTTATCATAAAAGATGAAGATTTAAGAGTAGATACTTTTAAAGCTTCAGGTCATGGTGGTCAAAGTGTTAATACTACTGATTCAGCCGTGAGAATAACTCATCTCCCAACTAAGATAACAGTCTCTTGTCAAAATGAAAGATCTCAGCATCAAAATAAAGAAACAGCTTTAAAATATTTAAAAGGTAAGTTAATTAAATATAATGAGACTCAAGTTGAAGCTGAAAGACAAAGATTAAGAGGTGAATTTACTGAAGCAGCTTGGGGTAATCAAATACGTTCCTATGTATTACATCCATATAAAATGGTTAAGGACCATAGAACAGAGTACGAAGAAAAAGATCCAGAGAGAGTATTGGCTGGTGAGATAGATAAATTTATTGAAGAATATTTAAGAAGTCAGATTAAATAATTTAGCATATATTGCTAAGATATAGTAAAATATGTATATGAATAAAATATACTTATCTAACACCCTAACGCGTAAGAAAGAGGAGTTTAAGCCCCTACGAGGTAATATGGTAGGTATGTATACTTGTGGACCTACGGTCTATAACTACGTCCATATTGGGAGTCTTAGAACTTATGTCTGTGAAGATATATTAAGACGTGTTTTAGAATTTAATGGATATAAGGTAAAGCAGATAATGAATATTACTGATGTAGGGCATTTAACCTCAGATTCTGATACTGGTGAAGACAAACTAGAAAAAGGAGCTCAGAGGGAAGGTAAAACTGTTTGGCAGATAGCTGAGTTTTATACCCCTGCTTTTAAAGAGCATTTAAATGCTTTAAATATTCTAATGCCAAATAAATGGGTTAGGGCTACTGATTATATTAAGTTACAAATTAAACTAGTTAAGAAACTAGAAAAAAAAGGTTTAACCTATAAAACAACAGATGGTATTTACTTTGATAGCTCTAAGTATAAAGATTATGCAAAATTAGCTAAATTAAATATTGAAGGTCAAAAAGAAGGAGCAAGGGTAGAAGTAAATAAAGAAAAAAAGAATTTAACGGATTTTGCTTTATGGAAATTTAGCCCAGAAAATAGTAAGAGGCAAATGGAATGGGATAGTCCTTGGGGTAAAGGTTTTCCAGGTTGGCATTTAGAATGTAGTGCTCTTTCTATGAAATTTTTAGGTAAAGAGTTTGATATTCATTGCGGTGGCATTGATCATATACCTGTACATCATACTAATGAAAGAGCTCAGAATTGGGGAATAACAGGCAAAGAAGTAGTTAAATACTGGGTACATGGGGAATTCTTATTAATGGATAAGAATAAAATGGCTAAGAGTGGAGATAACTTTGTAATCTTACAAACATTAATTGATAAAGGCTATAACCCTCTTTCTTATAGATATTTTGTATTACAAGCACATTATAGGTCTAAGCTTAATTTTTCCTATGAAGCTTTGATGGCTGCTCAAACTGGTTATGATAATTTAATAAGAGATATACAAAGTTTAGATAAAGCAACTACAGCTGATAAAAAATATTTAGAAGAATTTACTAAAATAGTTAATGATGATTTAGATATACCCCGTGCTTTAGCAATAACTCAAGAAGTAATTAAATCTAAATTAGATTCAGGTATTAAGCGTGCTACTCTAATTAAATTTGATGAAGTCTTAGGTTTGGATTTAAATCAATTTAAGGAAGAGAAAGAATTAAGTGATGATGTCAAAAAGTTAATTAATCAAAGGCAAATAGCTAGAGCTAATAAGGATTACAAGAAAGCAGATGAATTAAGAAAGAAATTAGAAGAAAGAGGTATTAAAATTAATGATTTAGAGAATAATAAATACGAGCTTGACTAATATATTTAAATAGTATAATTTATATTAAAACAGGGTCATAGTTTTGACCTTGTTTTATGTTATTTAGAAAATCACAATTTGTTTTTTATGCTTCTTTAAGCTTTATTTTAGGCATAGGTATTGCTTCTTTTATATTACTTAATAATTACTATTTATATGTTTTTTCTTTAATTTCTTTAGTCCTATTAATTATTTTTCCTAAGCGATCATTATTTAAATTAATAGGTTTATGTTTATTACTCTTAATCTTGGGTATTTTAAGATATAACCTATCTATTCCTAAGGTAACTGAAGGTTACTTAGCTTATTACAATAATTCATTTGAAATTAAATACTCTGAGAGAACTGAAATAACATTTCAGGGGATAATAATTGATGAGCCTGATACGAGGAGTGATCATATTAAATATAAAGTAGAGGGAATAGATAAAAAGGGCAGAGTCTTAGTAAAGAGTGAATTATTTCCTAAGTATAATTATGGTGATGTTTTAGAAATCAAATGTGCTTTGCAAGTAGTCGAACCGATTGAAGATTTTAGATATGATAAATATTTAGCTCTGTCAGGTGTATATTCTCTGTGTTATCAAGGAAGGATTAAATTAATTGATTCTGCTCAAGGTAATTTATTTAAATCTTTAATCTTTAAGATTAAAAGTAAAGTTGTTGAAACTTCTTCTCAAATCTTACCTGAGCCCCAAGCTTCTTTTTTAGGAGGTTTACTTTGGGGCGCTAAAAAAGGCATGCCTCCTGACATCTTAGAAAATTTTAATCGTACTGGTGTTACTCATATTATTGCTGTTTCTGGTTACAACATTACGATTATTGCTGTCATGCTAACTAATCTATTTATATCCTTAGGTATTTCTCGGAAAAAAGCTTTTATCTTAATAGTGCTTGGTATTATATTTTTTGTTATTATCACTGGTTCGCCAGGTTCCATAGTAAGAGCCGGTATTATGGGAGTAATTGCTCTTATTTCTACTACCATTGGTAGAGCAACTTCTATGAATAATACCTTAGTTATCGTTTGTCTAATTATGCTTTTATTTAATCCTTTAGTTTTAATCTGGGACGCTGGTTTTCAATTATCCTTTTTAGCTACTATTGGTTTAATATATTTTGTACCTATTTTAGAAAAATATACTAAGTGGTTACCTAGCTTCTTAGAAATACGTGAATCATTAACTACCACTATCAGTGCTATTATTTTAACTACACCTCTTATCTTATTTCAATTTAAACGTTTTTCTTTTTTAGCTCCAATTGCTAACTTACTTATATTACCAGTTATACCAATTAATATGGCAGTTGGTTTTTTGGGCGTAGTTTTAGGCATGATCTATGTTCCTCTGGGTAAAGTCATTGGTTACTTATCTTGGATTATCTTAACTTATGTTTTAAAGCTAACTGAAATATTATCTAAGATTACCTGGGCTAGTGTAGAGGTAGGTCAGTTTCATTGGTCTTTCTTGTTAATTAGTTATTTATTAATATTTATTTTAATAATTAAATATGAAAAAGCTACTTAAAATATTATTTGGTTTAATGCTGATATTTATTATTATCTTATCAGTTGTTTATTATCAGGATAATAATAGTTTAAAAGTATATTTTTTTGACGTGGGTCAAGGTGATGCTATTTTAATTAGAACTCCTTATCAGGAAAATATATTAATCGATGGAGGGCCCGATAATACTTTTATTACTAAGTTAGGCAGAACTTTACCTTTTTATGATCAAACTATTGATCTCATTATTTTAACTCATCCTCATGATGATCACTTATTTGGCTTAATTAATGTCTTAGAGAGATATAATGTTAAGCAAGTCTTATATTATCCAACTAATCATCAAACAGAAGCCTATACTAAGTTTAAAGAAATTATTTCCAATAAAGATATTCCATTACTTAGTGCTTATGCTGGACAAACGTTTAACTTTAAAGATGTTACTTTACAAATAATATATCCTTTTCCTAATATTGAGATGAGTAATTTAAATAATTATTCCATGGTAAGTCGTTTGAGCTATGGAGAGATTGATTTTTTGTTAACCGGTGATTTAGAAGTAAAAGGTGAGGAAATAATATTAGAGAATTATGCTAATTTAGAGTCAGAAGTTTTAAAGGTAGGGCATCATGGTAGTGATACTTCTAGTTCTTTAAATTTTCTTGAATTTATTAAGCCTGATTCAGCTATTATTTCAGTTGGGGTAGATAATAAGTTTAATCACCCCTCTAAATCAGTAATAAATAGATTAGAAAAGTTAAATATTGAAATATATCGGACTGATTTAAATGGTGATATCTGCTTTGAAGTAAGTAATAATAATCTTAATTTATGTGAATAAATCACTAATTTTAGCTAAATATTTAACTTGATTTATTTTTTTATTCTGATATAATCATTATATTAAATAAAATATATGAATGATAAAAAATTTACAATTTTACTTATTGAAGATGAAGAAATGCTCTCAGATATGTATGAAACTAAGTTCGTTAAAGATGGCTATCAAGTTAAGAAGGCTTTAGATGGTGAACAGGGTTTAACTATGGCTTCAGAAGGTGTTAAGCCAGATATTATCTTACTTGATATTATTATGCCTAAACTTGATGGATTTAGTGTTTTGAAGAATTTAAAAGAAAACCCAAGTACAAAGAATATTCCTGTTATTCTGTTAACTAATTTAGGTCAAGATGAAGATATTAAAAAAGGTCAGGAACTTGGCTCGGCTGGTTATTTAGTTAAAGCTAATTTAACCCCAGCTCAAGTTGTTGAAAAGATTAAAGAAGTATTAAAATAATAAATATATGGAAAAAACATTAATTATAATTAAACCAGATGCACTGCAGAGAAATTTAGTGGGGGAAATAGTAACACGTTTTGAAAAGAAGGGTTTAAAAGTTGTTGGCATGAAAATGGTAGAGCTTGATGATTTAAAATTAAAAGAACATTATGCTCATCATAAAGACAAACCATTTTTTGGTAATTTAAAGAAATTTATGAAAAGTGCTCCAGTAATACTTTTAGCTTTAGAAGGATCTCAAGTTATTGAAGCTTGTCGAATTATTTGTGGCTCAACTAAAGGCGTAGAAGCTGATGCTGGTACCATACGTGGAGATCTAGCTATGACTAATTGGAATTTAGTTCATGCTTCTGATTCACTAGAAACCGCTGAAGCTGAAATAAAGAGATTTTTTGCTGAGGATGAGTTATTTAATTATGGTAAGTTAGATGCGAGTATGATTTATGAAGAAGATTTTGAAAAATAATATATTAGATAAATAGAAAGGACCGGGTTTTAAACCCGGTCTTTTTAATATTTATTTTACTTCTAACTTATTCTCTAAGTATTCTTTATATCCACCTAAATCTAGAAAACCATGTCCACTTATATTAATAAGTATAGTTTTTTTCTCATTATTTTTTTGGCATTTTTTAGCTTCTTCAATAGCTCCTTGAATAGCATGTGCTGATTCTGGAGCAGGTAAGATACCTTCGGTCTGAGTAAATAATTTAGCAGCTTCCATTATGTCAGCTTGTTTTGCTGTTTGAGCTTTAATGTATCTTTTTTCCACTAAATAACTAATGAGTGGCGCTGAACCATGATATCTTAAACCACCGGATTGAATTCTAGGCGGTATAAAGTCTGAACCAAGTGAATGCATCTTAAGTAAAGGTGTTGTTTTAGCCGTATCTCCAAAATCATAACCATATTTACCTTTGGTTAGACTAGGAACACTTTTTGGTTCAATGGCTATCACTTCAAGCTTCTTTTTATTTCTAATTGCATCACCAATAAATGGTAAGCTTATACCAGCTAAATTACTTCCGCCACCAAAGCAAGCAATAATAGTATCTGGATATTCATTAACCTTCTCTAGCTGTTTCATGGCTTCTTGTCCAATTATGGTTTGATGCATTAAGACGTGATTTAAGACACTACCTAAGGAATATTTTGTTTCTTTATCTTTTACTTTTTCCATGGCTTCAGATATGGCAATACCTAAGCTACCTGGATGATCAGGATCTTCTTTAAGATATTTTCTACCAATAGTAGTTAATTTACTAGGAGAAGCATAGACTTTAGCATCTAACATTTTCATGTAGGTAGTACGATATGGTTTTTGGATATAATGTAGTCTAACGTAAAAGATTAAACAATTTAAATCGAAGAATTTACAAGCTAGAGCTAAGGCCATGCCCCATTGACCGGCACCTGTTTCCGTAGTTAGTGTTTTAATACCTTCTTGTTTATTATAATAGGCTTGAGCTAGAGCTGTATTTAATTTATGACTACCTGTAAATGAAGCACCTTCATATTTATAATATATTTTAGCTGGAGTCTTTAATAACTTTTCTAACTTTTCTGCACGATAAAGTGGAGTTGCCCTATATCTCATATAGATATTTCTTACTTCATCTGGGATCTTAATATATCTTTCATTAGATATTTCTTGCTCTACTAAAGCTTTCGGGAATATTCCTTCTAGTGCTTTGGGGTCAAGAGGCTCGTTAGTCGCTGGATTTAAGGGAGGGGGAGGTGGTTCTTTTAAATCAGCTATTATATTGTAATAATGAGTTGGTAGTTCATTATCATCTAACATTATTTTATTCATATATTTAATTTAATTAATTAACATAAAGCATGGGTATTATATATAATGCCAGAAAAATGTAGCTTTGTTTTTATATCTAAATTTCATAGATTTAATAATTAAAAAACGCCTTATAAGAGGAGATAAATAATATTAAAATTTACCTACTCTATGAAAGGCGTTCTGTCCAATACCAAGTTGTATTTCTTTGGAATTTCATTAATTTAAGATTAGCAAAGTAATATATTTATGTCAAATATGTGTACTAGATGACCACCTTTCGGACACTTTCATATATTTCTGATTAAATTCAATA
>CAZSGB010000022.1:0-10020 GCA_964606355.1 uncultured Gammaproteobacteria bacterium
TAAACTTTGTTGAAATTTAAATCTCGTTTCTTGATCAATAGGATCATTAAGCTCTGTAAAAGCATTCATGAGTTCAATATGTCCACCAATAATTAGTTGAAACCTCTCTACATAATTTGGTCGTTTAACTAATTTTTTAGCTAGTGGTGACAACTCGATTGGATGATTAATTAAATAGGTAGGATTAATCATTTTAGGACGTACAAATTCTTTAAATAACTCATCTGCTATTTTTCCTTTACCCCAACTCTTATCTACTTTCAAGCCTTTTTTTGTAGCAAGTTTAATTAAAGATTTCTCATCTTCTTTATCTAAATCAATTTTAGTTTCTTTAAGTATTGTTTCTCTAAAATCAACTCTTTTGTAGGGTGTTTTAAAATCAATTTTTAAATTATTATAATTTATTTTTAAGTCACCATTTATCTCTTTAACCATTTTTTCCATAAATTTCTCCATGTAATTCATTAAGAATTCATAATCTTTGTAAGCCCAATAGAACTCAATTTGAGTAAATTCAGGATTATGTGAATAATCTATACCTTCATTTCTAAAACAACGAGCTATTTCAAATACTTTTTCATAACCACCAATTATTAATTCTTTAAGAAATAATTCTGGAGCAATTCTTAAATATAATTCCATATCAAGAGTTTTATGATAAGTTTTGAAAGGTTCAGCTATAGCTCCTGAAGCAACAGTTTGTAAAATAGGTGTATCAACTTCAAGGAAACCTTCTTTTAAAAAGTAATTACGAATAAATTGAATTACTTTACTACGTGTATAGAATATATTTTTAACTTGATTATTAGATAATAAGTCTAAGTATCTTTTTCTAAATCTAGTTTCAGTATCATTTAAACCATGCCATTTTTCAGGTAATGGTAATAAAGCTTTACTAAGTATTCTCCATTTTTTTACTAAAATACTATCTTCTCCCTTATGGGTTACAAAACAAGTACCAGTTACTTCAATAAAATCACCAACATCAATTAATTTAGTAAATTGTTTATGCTCTTTTTCACCTATTTCTTTTTTAGATAAAGCAATTTGTATTTTCCCTGATTCATCTTCTAAAAGTGCAAATATTAAATTACCATGACTCCTGATTATACGTAATCTACCAACTAAAAAAAGTTTAGTCTTACTTTTTTCTAACTTTTTAAAATCTCCTAGTACTTGATCAATTACACAAGTTCTAGTACAAGTTCTAGGATAAGCTTCTAACTTCTCATCTTGAAGCATTTTTAGCCTCATGAGGCGTATTTTAGCTTCATCAGAAGCATTTATTTTGTTATTCATATTAAGCTTATTATAGCTAAATTAGCTAATTTTGACAAATAAAAAAATATTTAGTTTATTTATTAAATATTATTTTAATTTACCTTTGTATTTTATATAGTATTTTAACCAACTGACTAAATGAACCCGACCTGATTTTTTGAATAGACCACCCAGTCCAGATACATCAGCTGATTCTCTATGATGATAATGTATTATTTGAGCTTCAGCTACATACCAAACTTCATAATTTTTTAACCACATTCTACGACACCAATCAAGATCTTCCATATACATAAAAAATCTATCATCAAGTAAACCAACTTTTTCCAAAATAGATTTTCTAACAATTAAACACGCACCAAATAACCAATCTACTTTTAGATTATTATTATGATCCCAATCTTTCATGAAGTAATTATCTATCCAAGCTTGACCATGATTAGTATGTCTTAAAAATGACCTACGATAAAAAGGTAGCTTCCAATTAGGGTACCTAGAACAGCTATATTGTAAGGAACCATCTGGATTAATTAATTTAGGACCAGCTATACCTGCTTTAGGATTAGAATCCATAAATTCTACTAATTTAATTAAACTCTTGGAATTTAAAATAATATCTGGATTAATAATTAAGATATATTCACCTTGAGCTTCTTTAATACCTAAATTATTACCCCCTGAAAAACCTAAATTCTTTTTAGATTCAATTAATTTAATATTAAAATAATTTTCTTTTATATGTTCAACTGAATTATCCAAAGAGTTATTATCAATAATAATAGTTTCAAATTTAAAAGATAGGCATAACTTATTAATTGATTTCACACAATTTTTAATCATGCCTAATTGTTTATAATTTAATATTATTATTGATAATTTCATATTAATTGTACCATTTAGCTAATTCCTTAGCATTAATTTTACGTATATTTTTTTTAATATAATTTCTTTTTTTCTTAATCTGTTTAAGTTGTTTAAAATATAATTTTAAACCTCTTAAAGTGCTAGGCTCATTGAAAAGAATATAGATTAATTTTTTAAGTTCATACCAGAATATATGAAAAAAATATTTTATTAAGTTACTAAAAAATTCATTCTTATAAAGTACCTGTAAATGATTTTTATATGAATATATCTTAACCATTTGGTCTTTATTCTTTCTAGATTTAATAGTGGTTTTATCAGATAAATCATTTTCCCCCTTAACAGTTCGATCATGATAAGCAATAGAAGTTGGGATATAAAATGATTTAAAGCCTGCTAAACGTAATCTATAAGCTAAATCAACATCTTCTTTATATGAAAAAAATAATTCGTCAAAATACTCATCCGCTTTTAAATTATTTTCTAGTTTAATTTTTTTTAAGACTTCTAAACGATAAATTGGAACTGCTCCAGAAACACCAAAAACTTCTAAATTTGTATTTTCAACTTTATCATCTTGTCCTTGATCAATTTCAATCACTCGATGATTTTTAAATATTTTTAAACCTTTACTATCAATAGAATTCAATTTCAGATTATTATTAAAGTCCCAACTAAGTATTTTACCTGCTACTGAACCAACTTCCCTATTATCATCCATAAAATCAATTAAGTTTTTCAAGTATTCTTTTTCTAAAATTACATCTTGATTGAGTATGCAAATATATTCTGATTTAGTCCAAGAGATGGCTTTATTATGAGCTTTGGCAAAACCAATATTATCATGGTACTCAACCACTTTAATTTGAGAATAATTTTCTTTTATCACAGCCACTGTTCTATCATTAGAACCATTATCAATTACAGAAAGAGTATAATCTTTAAAGCTTTGATTAAATAAGGAATTTAAACAAAAAGGTAAATACTTTTCAGCATTTTGAGTAACTAAACTAATATTCAATTTTTTTTGTGCCTGGTTCATTTAAATAGTTAATAATAACAGTCGCTAGGATAATAAAACCAATACCTAGTGGATGATTTAAATAAGGACTAAATAAATTAGTAATAATTAATGCCAATATACTTAATAATAGCCAAAAATAGATGGTATTATTACTAATTAGTTTGTACGACTTAACTAGTATCTTATATAATAAATAGAAATAAGCAAGTAAGCCAAATATACCTAATTTTAACCAAATGTCCAGATAGCCCCATTCAAAAGCATAAGTAGTATAAATACCACTTGGTGAATTTTCTAAAATACGAGGATCCTGAGAATAATAAGTTAAGGTTTTACCATAACCACTGCCTAATATTGGTTTATCTAAGGTACCTTTAAATAATGGTTTAAGTTGACTGATTCTAGAACTAGCGGCAGGCTCATTAATACTGTTATTTAATCGATTTTTAAGATTACCACTAAAATCAAAGGATAAAATATTAATTAAAAAAACACTAATTAAGAAAATAAATATTATAGGGGTAAAAGTACTAAATATCTTAAGTAGTTTAGATTTTTCCAGAATAATATAGATAATAAATAAAACTAAAATTGAAAATAATAAACCTAACCAAAAACTTCGAGAAAAACTTATTAATAAAGAAGCTAAAGTAATAATTGATAAGATATATATACTTAATTTTTTATTAATATTTAATTGTTTACTAAATATAAGGAGTAAGAACAAAAAAATTAAACCAATAATCAGATATAAATGACTTTGAAAAAATATTCGATAAAAACTATCTGTAATTTTTGTTATTTCACCCACTCCACTATCTCTAATCCATTTGTATATAGGAAATAAATTAAGATTAAATTGATGTATAAATAATATATATAAGAATAAAGTTTTAAGTGAAACATAAGTAATAGCAGATAATAATAAGCTAAAGATATTTTTTAAAATATGATTACTATTTATTCCAGATAGAATAATAGGTAATAATAAAAAGTACAGCCAGCCATTAACATCAAGAAAGGTTTGAGTTAATAAATTATGAGCTAAGCCATTTATTGTGCCTATAATAATAAAGAGAAGTAAAATTAAATATGGATAATAGAAAATAAATGATTTATTAAATAGTAATTTATTTTTTCTTAATAACAATCTGATTAGATAAACAATAAGTATTGTAATAAATAAACCAATTCTAATTGATAATCTAAAATTAAATAAGTAAATAAAGAATAAATAACCTTTTGATCCAATAAATAATTCGGTAAGTAAAATATAGATCCCCCATTCTAAACGTTTCAAAGTCAAAATAAAAACAAGTAAAATGATTAAAATGAAACTAAAATAATTTACTAAGTAATATTGGTGAGAAATAAAAGATAGAATATCAAATAAAAAAATAGTAATTAATGAATAAAAATAGAATCTATTAAATAAATTGTTAAACATTTTTTTTAAATAAACTATAGATAAAGGTAATTAATAAACTAAACGGTGTTAATATTAAAATAATAAACCAAGCTAAGATATGGTCATGTTTCCGAATATACCTCAACCTACTCTTACTAAAATACCATTGCTTTTTAACTGAAGATGCTTGTTTAAAACTCTGATTTCCATAATGTATAATTTTAGCTATTGGCGTATAAATTGTCTTAAAACCTTTTTCAGTAGCTCTTTTTGAATAATCTACTTCATCAAACCATAGATAAAACTTATCATCCATTAAACCTATTTCATCAAACACTTCTCTTCGGAACATATAAAACGAACCCATAATTTGTTCTACTTCTTGTTCTTTAGTGTAATCAATATTCTTACCTAAATAATCATTTAGTATAAAATGGTGTAATCTAAATATCATGGCTAAATGTATTTTGAAGGTTGGGCATTTTCTAACTGATTCTTGAATCGTATTATCATAGTTAAGTAATTGACATCCAGCTAATCCATATTGAGGATGAATATTTAAATAATTAACCATTTTAACTAAAGCTTGATTTAATATTTTAGTATCAGGATTTAGTAATAAGATATATTTACCACTAGCTAGTTTTAAACCTTTATTACAACCTAGAGCAAAACCTAAATTTCTAGAGGAGCTTATTATTTTAACCTGAGGAAAATGTTCCATTAACATTTCAATAGTACCATCACCAGAATTATTATCGATAACAAAAACTTCATAATTTAAATTATGAGTTTCATTGATTATTGAAGAAATACATTCTTTAAGCAATTCTCTAACTCGCCAACTTACTATAATTATTGATAGATCCATATTAATAATTTTTAATTATTTCTAACATTTTTTCCGTTCTTTTTAACCAGCTATGTTCTTTAATTATATCTAATCTTTCATTAATTAATTTTTGATTATTATCTCTTAAAGTTTCTTGAATAAAATGGTTAAACTCTCTATAATCATTGGTAATATAAATAGATTCTTTAAATACCTCAATACCTGAACCAGAAGTAGATACAATAGGTTTACCACAAGCTAAATATTCATACATTTTCATTGGGTTAGTGGATTTAACAAATTTATCTATTTTATGTGGTATTATACCAACATCAAATTGTTGTAAATACATAGGAATTTCTTGATATGATTTACGACCTAGTAAAAAAATATTTGAATATTTACTTAATTTATTTTTAATCTCTGTTAGCCAAATTGGTCCTATAATAACAATTGATTTATCTTTATTCTCTTTAGCAATAAATTCTAGTAATTCTGCATCAAAACGTTCTTGAACTGTTCCTACATAACCAATTATTGGTTTAGTTAAGGAACCAATATCACGATTAATAATAGGATATTCTTGTTGGTAGTGTTTTACATCTACACCATTAGGTACCCAATAAACATTATTATCAAATAAATTTTGTAATTCATCTGAAACTGTAAAGATAAGATCAGATTTTTCATTTATGATTTTATAATTATCTATTATTTTATTTTTAAATTTAGAATAAGAAGGGTGCAATGACCAATCATCAACAGCATCAAATATTTTTAAATTGGGTTTTAAATAATTATAATAACTTACATCCAATGGGTAATATGACCAAAGATAATACTTAGTAATCTTTATACTATTTAAAAATTTGTTTAAATTTATATAAAATAATTTTTTATTAAAAAAAGATAAGATCGAAGAATAGATTATTAGTCTTTTATCAATTTCATAAACTTTAGTTAATAAACTTTTATGAATTACTTTATATTCCTTATTTAAATTATTTTCTTTGTAATTCTTAATTACTCTTTTTAAGGTATGAGGTAAATAATCTATAGCAATAATCTTATTTATATTTTCGTTATTTAAGAGAGTAATTAAAATATGAAAATTTCTATTCTGAATACCTTTCTGCCACTCAGAATAAGAAGACATATTAAACATTACTAAATTAATTTTCACTTTTTTAACCATTTTTTTCTATTAAATCAGATAAAATTTTAGACTGCTTAAGCCAATTAAATAGTACGACGTGTTTTATACCAGCTTGTGACATTTTACTATATAATTCTTTATCATTTATTAATTTTAATATTGCTTGTCCTAATTCACCCTTATTATTTGGATCAATCAAAATACCTGTTTTATTATCCAAAACAGCTTCTTTTACACCACCCGTGTTTCCAGCAATTACGGGTAAACCAAAGCTATTTGCATCAAGATAAACTATACCAAAACCTTCAACATCACCTTGTATGTCTTTAGCTGGCATAATAAAGATCTTAGATAACTTGTATAAAGTAGCCAATGTTTGATCACTGACAGCCCCTAAGAATATGACTTGATTATTTAAATTTAATCGATCAACAAGTTTTTTTAGTTCAGACAAATAAGTTCCAGTACCAACTATTAAATAAACTAAATTAGGTATTTCATTTAATAATTCAGGTAGTATTCTAATTATGGTTTCATGCCCTTTACGTTTGACTAAACGACTTACAGTAATTAATATAATTTTATCATTCAAATTATATTTATTTGAAAGTTCATCCATATCTTTTTTAGTAATATCATATTGTTGAGGATTTAAAGTAACTGCTGGATATAATAGTTTAATCTTTTCTTCATTAAGACCAATATTTGCTATTTGCTTTAAAGTGAATTTACTATTGGCTGTAATGAATGATGAATTTTTTAATATCTTTTTCATTATCATTTCTTTTCGCTTATTTTTCTGAGGTAACATAATATCTATACCATGGGTAGAAACAAAATATGGTATTTTGTATAATTTATTAATTAAATATACTGCATTACCAACTGGTAAAACATCACCAACCCAAATTAAATCAATTGATTCGACTTTAATTAAATTTTTAATTAATTTGAATAATTTAAACCATTTCGGATAGTTAAATTTAGATAATAAGTTTTCTCTTATAATCTTAAAATTTTGTTCTAAATCAAATGAATTTGCTTTTTCATTGGGTATAGTTAAAACAATAAATTCGTAATTACTTAAATTGTTAATTAAATTAAAGTAATAATTCTCTACCCCACCTAAAGCTGGTGGAAATTCAAAAGTAACTAATAATATTTTCTTTTTAATTTTCTCCATATTCTTTTTTAACTAAACTTTGATAAAAATATTTTATATCATTTTTTGTTAATAATTTAAGAACGAATAATAAGCTAAAATATATTAAACCAGATATTGGTATTAAAATGATAAAATTAATAAAATTTAGTAAATAAATTAAAACATAATACATAATTAATGAA
This sequence comes from uncultured Gammaproteobacteria bacterium, assembly GCA_964606355.1. Taxonomy (GTDB): domain Bacteria; phylum Patescibacteriota; class Patescibacteriia; order UBA1558; family UBA10009; genus CAZSGB01. The sequence goes on from CAZSGB010000022.1 coordinate 7,913, forward strand.
GCCACTAATATTTTAGATAAACTAATTAATAGGTACTTAACATCTAATTTAATTATTTGCCCGGCTACATAGAATTGTAGTCCAAACATGACAATTGTGCTAATGGTTGAAGCATAAGCTGCACCTAAATAGCTAAATTTAGGAATTAAGATAATATTTAAAATTATATTAATTACCATAACTATACCTATATGAACTGTATTTCTAACTTCTCTGTTACAAGCATTAAGTAATGAACCTAAGGGAAAATTAATAAATAAAAAGAATAGTGAAATCATTAATATTTGTAATGGTAGAATAGAAGGTTCATAAGTATTTGTATATACTTTTAAGATTATAGGTTTAGCAGAACCAATAATACCAAAAGTAATTGGAGCAACTATTATTGTTAAATAAATTATTGATTTATGAAAAGTTTTATTTAACAATTCCTTTGATTTTAAAAAGTATAATGAAAAAGCTGGATATAATGAAGCTATAAAAGCCATAGGAATAAATTGTAAAGAAAAAGTTATTTTATAAGGTATAGAATAATAACCAAGTGCCGTTTCATCAATTAATTGTTTAAGTAAAACTGTATCTAAATACCCATAAACTCTTGTAAAAATTCCAGCCAAAGCAAAAGGTATAGTAATAATTAATAAGGAACGTAAAACTTCTTTATTAGAACTAAATAAATATTTTAGTTTTAGCTTTGATCTAATGAGTAATCCCGAATAAATAAAATTGAAAGTACTAGCAACTAAAATAGCTAAAATTAATATTCTAAGATCATTAGTTAAATTTACAATAACAACTCCAGTTATTGCTACTAAAACTTGGAAAATGATAGTACCTATACTTTCATATTTTAAATTATGATGACCTCTTAAAAAAGCATAAAAGGTTAAAGTAAATGAATCTAAAACCATTACTATACTAGCAAGGTAAACAAGTTGCCTAACTAAAATATTGTTCTCTAACAAGTTAATTAAAATGATTGAAGCTAAATAGATTAAAATTGATAAAGGTATTTTAATTGATAAAGCTGCGGAAAAATATTGTTGATTCTTTTCTTTGAACTTAGCTACTTCTCTAACTAAAATATTAGAAATACCCAAATCAATAAAAACAGCTAATATAGTTGTGAAAAATAAAGCAAAAGTGTAATTACCAAGCGAACTAGGTCCTATTTTTACCGCTATATATGAAAAATATACAAAAGATATTATTTTTTGTATAACTAAAGCTAAGGTAAAATAGCTCGTATTTTTAGTGATTTTACTGGTTTGATAATCCATTTACAATATAAATATTTGTTAAAGTATACCTGATTACTTAAATCTATATAAACAGGGATACCGATTTCAGCCCAATTGAATAACTTTTCTGCATTACCAATACCTAGTCTAACACAACCATGAGAAACTGGCATACCTAAATGATCCTCACCTTCACGGTAACCATTGGGCCAATATGGTAATTCGTGAATTCCATACCCCCTATAAAAATTCATCCAAAAAGGCATATACAAATTATATGTTTTTGAATAAACTGAAAATATTTTATTTAAAATAGAAAATTTTCCAGTGGGTGTGTAATAATTTTTTTTCCTAATGAAACTAAATATTGATCAATCAAATAATCATTTTCGAAATAACTTAACAACTGATTATCTAAATCAATTAATATATATTTATTCTTTTTCTTAGAACCACTTTTAAATTGTTGATTTATTATATATATCAAATTATGATTAACTGAAATTTTTTGACCTCCAATATTATCTATGTTATCAGCTAAAAATTGTTGTTCAATATTGTTATAACTATTTAATATTTTTATATGAGATCCTCCTTTAAAGCCTGGACCTATATATATATCTTCTTATCACTAATATCTAAATTTATTCCCGCTTTAAATTGATTATCATATATTAAATGAGAAGTAATTAAAGTGCCATCATTTTGATAAATATTCAAATATGACAAATCATTTAAATTTGCATAGGTAATTAATTCATTAATACTATCATTTCTTAAATCTTTTTAAATTATTTTTTGTCCATATTGAAAATTGTTGCTTGATTCTATTTCCTTTATAAATATCCCTTGATTATTAAATATTCT